>DAORHX010000057.1:4842-14378 GCA_035438245.1 Rubrivivax sp. | reverse complement strand
ATTGGAGGTACGTTGCGCAATTAAGTTCCCTCAAGAATCAAACACTACACTAGCGGCTCTGTTGCCGCCGGTCCGATCCGTTCGGTAAGCCAGCGTTCGTCACCAGCAGTCGATAGCCGGACCATCGGGCCCTATGGTCCCCTGTGGATCGGGTCAGCGGCCTTCGGCGCCGGTCTGTGGTCGCACCAATCGGTGTGCAAGCCAGGCAGTGCTGTGACAGGCCACTGCCTCTTTGGCCGTGGTGGACGAGAACGTGTGGTCCGCGTCGGCCAATCGATGCCGTTCCACGTCAGCGCTACCCACAATCGTCCGCCAACGTGCCACAGAAGCAACACGATCGCTGAATTCCTTGGCCGTGAAGTCGCGCGTGCTCAGTACCAACAATATGGGGCCGTCGAAGCGTGCCCAGGCATCAAACATGCGCGCGGCAAACGATCCTCCGGCAGCAGCCTGCCCTTCCCTCGGAGCGGCGTGTCTAACGTCTAGCACCAAGTCGCGCAGCGCGCCTCCACCCACTCCACCGCGCAGCAGCTTACCCCAGAACTCCCGCTGTCCCAGACGTTGCAGGTAGTAGTGTTTGACGTGCGTGCGCGCCAGGCTGGCCTCGGATCGCACCCAGGGGTTCAGCAGGCACAGCCCGCGCACGCGCGCGTCGGCGCGATCGTCCAGGTACAGCAGCGCGGCGGAAGCACCGTCGCACAGCCCCCACAGCACCACCTGTCGCACTTGCGGCGCGTGGCGCTGCAGCGTGTCGATGGCGGCGCCGATCTCCGGCGTGATGCGCTCGAAACCCTTCGGGTCGCCGGTGCTGTCACCCATGCCCTGCACGTCGAAGCGCAGCACGGCGTGGCCGGCAGCGGCCAGCGCGCGGGCCAGGTGAACGAACTGGCGGTGGCTGCCCGCGCGGTACTGCGGTCCGCCGACGATGACCACGACCCCTGTTGCCTGTGCCGCCTGCGGTGTGTGCTCAGGCGGGTGGTGCAGGATTCCGACCAGCGCTTCGCCGTCGCAGTCGATGACCAGGGCTTGCTCGCGAACCATGGGTACGGGCTTCAGCAGTGCGCCGTGGCGGCAGCGGCCGGCAACGCGGCCCCGCCGGAACCCGCGTCGGCCACTGCCGCGACGGTGGCCGGCAGAAGCGCAGGCGCGTCTTCGATCTCGGTGGTCTGCCAGAACGCCGGCCCCTTCACCCGATGGGCGCGCCAGGCCCATCCGGCCTCGGTCCACCTGCTGGCCTGGGCGGTCGCCGCAGGGGACATCGACGCGTCGTCCTGCATCGAAAGCTCGAACCACACCACGCGCCCGGCCGGTACGGCGGGGGGGTGCAGCAGTGCCTGTTCCAGGCCGTGACACAGGGCGGGGTGCAGCACGTAGCCGGCCACCTCCACGGCCTGCCCGGCAGTCAGCGCGCTGCGCATCTGCGTCATCGCGGTCTTGGCCTGGCCGCTCATCATGTCGCCGGCCACCTTCAGCCGCAGGAACTGCTGCAGCACGGTCTTGCCGGCCGTGGCCGGTTGCCAGAGCAGCAGGTGGCAAGGGGCTGCCAATTCCTGCGCTGCCTGCACGGCCAGCAGCGCGCCGGCGCGGTGGCCCCACAGCCACAGCGGCAACGCCGGCGCGTCGTCGCCGGCATGGCGCTGCCGCAGCCAGCGGCAGGCCAGCACCACGTCGGCCACCCATTGCGCCCAGGTGGCATCGCCGAAGTCGCCCGCGCTGTCGCCGCAGCCCAGCAGGTCGATCTGCAGCACCGCGAAGCCTTCTGCCGCCAGCGCACGCGACTGCAGCGCCGCCATGCGGCGCGACTTGTTCATCTCCTCGGCGAAGGGGTGTATGTGAACCACCAGGCCGCGCACCTTGCTCAGTGGTGCGTGGTACAGCGCGAAGCGCTGCCCCAGCGGGCCGGCATCGACCTGCAGGAAAAGCGGCTCGGGGTGTGGGCGCACGTGCTGCCAGCTGCAACGGCGGCGTCAGACGCTGGCCCGGGCGCTGACGAAGTCGGCCAGCGCACCGACGCTGGCAAAGGTGCTGCCATCGATGTCGTCGTCGTCGACCGATATGCCGAAGCGCTCTTCCAATGTGGTGATCAGCGTCACCACAGCCATCGAGTCCAGTTCGGGAATGGCGCCGAGCAGCGGTGTGTCGCGGGTGAAGGCCAAGCCCCGCCCCCCCAGGCTCAGAACCTCGTCGATCGCCTTGCACACCTGATTGACTACGTCCATGCCTCGCCCCGGGTCCGCCCTTGAAAGGAACGCGAATTCTAGGACCCGCTCCTGCACAGGCAGGCACTGCGTGTGCTCATCGAACGACCTCATGAGAGCTGTTCACGAAATCGACGCTGTCAACACTGGTCGCTGGCCAGGACGCGGGCGGGGAGAAGCCGGGCTCCTGGAAATATCAGCGAGCGGGTATGCGTCGGGTGGCACTCGGCCCTTCCGCCACGGATGTCACGTCTTCGGCAAGTCGACAGACTGGGATCCCCTCGACGAGGGACGGTCGGAAAGGCGCTCGATGGCAGAATCCGCCGCCGAGCCGGGTTGTCTGCCCCCGCGCTGCGCGTTTCGACAGACTGCACCATGCCCAGGGGTCGCCGTGCCCTGCTCACGGAGGAACTGATGTCATCTTTGCAAGCGACCCAGCCGGCAGGCATGGCACGCACCAGCCAGGACAGTCCGCAAGCCGGCATCTCGCTGCTCAACTTCGCGGTCATCGTCGTGCAGCTGGCGCTCGCGCTGCTCGTGCTGCGCCAGTTCCAGATCGAGGGCAAGGCCTTCGTCAGCCTGGCCGCCTACATCTTTGCCGGCTTCCTGATCCACGCCCACCTGCCGCTGCAGTGGCGCCTGCCGTTCTTCTCGCTGCTGAGCCTGGGCTCGATCGTCTTCGTGCTGGGCTGGGCCAACGCGGCCTGGATCATGGCCATCGGCGCGGCGCTGATCGGCATCTGTCACCTGCCGGTGTCGATCGCCGTGCGCAGCTTGCTGCTGCTGGCGGCCGGCGGCCTGTTGATGGCGCAGCGTGCCGCCTGGCTGCCGATCCCCTGGTCGGAGGCCATCTGGCCGATCCTCGGCTCGATGTTCATGTTCCGCCTGATGGTCTATTTCTACGACCTGCGGCACGACAAGGCGCCGATCACGCCGGCGCAGAGCGTCAGCTACTTCGCGATGGTGCCCAACGTCTGCTTCCCGCTGTTTCCGGTGGTGGACTTCAAGACCTACCGGCGCAGCCACTACGCGGCCGATGCCTATGCCACCTACCAGAAGGGCGTGGACTGGATCGCGCGCGGCATCGTGCACCTGCTGCTCTACCGCTTCTTCTACTACCACGTCACGCTGGCGCCGTCGGAAGTCGCCGCACCGGCCGACCTGCTGCAGTACCTGGTGGCCAACTTCATGCTCTACCTTCGGGTGTCGGGCCTGTTCCACCTGGTCGTCGGCATCCTGCACCTGTTCGGCTTCAACCTGCCGGAGACCCACAACCGCTACCTGCTGGCCTCGAGCTTCACCGACTTCTGGCGCCGCATCAACATCTACTGGAAGGACTTCATGCAGAAGCTCTTCTACTTCCCGGCGGTGCTGGCGCTGAAGCGACTGGGCACGACGCGTGCCGTCATCGTGGCGACGATGTATGTCTTCGTGCTGACGTGGTTCCTGCATTCGTACCAATGGTTCTGGTTGCGCGGCAGCTGGTTGTTCGTCTGGCAGGACATGTTGTTCTGGGCGTTGCTGGGCGTGCTGGTGGTGCTCAACTCGCTGTACGAAATCAAGTACGGGCGCAAGCGCCGGCTGGGCGCACCGGTCTTCAGCTGGCGCAGCGTGGCGCTGACCGTGCTCAAGACCTATGCGACCTTCTGGTTCATCTGTGTGTTGTGGTCGTTCTGGACTTCCGACTCGGTGGCCGACTGGCTGGGCCTGTGGTCGGCGTTGAAGGGCGAATACACCCTCGAGGTGCTGTTCTATCCCGCCCTCGCGCTGGCAGTGATCGTGCTCGGCAACATCCCTGCCGATCGCAGCAAGGCCGCAGCGGCCGGACGCGCTGCCTGGCTGGTCGCCAGGCGCGAGCGCGCGGTCACCGTGCTGGTGCTGGTGGGCCTGCTCGGGCTTTCGGTCGAGGCCCTGTACTCGCGCATGGGCACCAACGTGGCCAGCGCGATGCATGGCTTGCGCTCGGCGCACCTGAGCCGGCTGGACAACGCCAAGCTGGAGCGCGGCTACTACGAAGGGCTGCTCGACGTCGGGCGCTTCAATTCTCAGCTGTGGGAGGTCTACGCCAAGAAGCCCAGCGGCTGGCTCGCCGCCGATTTCACCGGGCTCAAGCAGTTCACCGGCAACTTCGCGCAGGAGGAGCTCAAGCCGTCGTCGGTGTCGGTTTCCCAGTACGGCGCGCTGACCACCAATCGCTTTGGGATGCGCGACAAGGACTACGCGGACGCCCGCCCCGTCGACACCTGGCGCATCGCCGTCTTGGGGCCCTCCAACGTGATGGGCTGGGGCGTTCCCGACGGCGCCACCTTCGAGGCGCTGGTCGAGGAGCACCTCAACCGCGAGCCGCTCGGGGCAGGACACCGCCGTTTCGAATTGCTGAACTTCGGTGTCCCCGGCTATCAGCCGCCCCAGCAGCTCGTCAACTACGAGCGCGCCATGCGTCTGCAACCCAACGTGCTGTTCTACGTGGCCACCGGGCGCGAACTGCGCCGCACTGCCGCATACATGGCCGAGGTGATGAACAAGGGCATCGACGTCCCCTACCCCGAGCTGCGCGCGATCGTCGAACGAGCCGGCGTCAAGGCGGGCATGGACGAGACGGCCGCACTGCGCCTGCTCGAACCGCAGGGGGCGGCGCTGCTCGCGGCGGTCTACCAGCGCATCGCCGCGCAGGCGCGCGAGGCCGATGTGCGCGTCGTGTGGGTCTTCCTGCCCCAGGTGCGGGGCGGTAGCTGGCAGGAGGAGACGCCAGAAGCCGTGCGCCTCGCTACCGAGGCGGGCTTCACGGTCGTTTCGCTGGATGGCATATACGACGGCATCGGCATCGAGCAACTTCGCCTCAGCGAATGGGACGATCACCCCAACGCGCAGGCGCATCGTTTGATCGCCGACCGTCTTTACCAGGAACTGAGCACGCGAGCCGGCAGCGTGTTCGCCCCTACCTCACGTTGAACAGGAGTCATCTTGAGCGACAGCATCAAGCAGCAGGTCAAGGACTACATCATGAGCGAGTTCCTCCCCGGCGAGAGCCCGGACGAACTCACCGACAGCACGCCGCTGATCACCGGCGGCATCCTCGATTCGATCGCCACGCTGAAGCTGGTGCTGTTCATGGAGGAGCGCTGGCGCGTGTCCTTCGAGCCGCACGAGGTCGACCGCGAGAACCTGGACACGCTGGACCTGATCACGGCGCTGCTGCGCTCCAAGCTGGGGCCGGGGGCGGCGTGAGCCAGTCGTCGCTGCAGGGCAATTTCGAGGCCAGTGCCCGGCGCACGCCGGAGCAGTTGGCGGTCGTCGATCCGGGTGTGGGTTCGGTCAGCTACCGCGAACTCGACGCCCTGGCCAACGGCGTCCGCGACCGCCTGCGGGCCTGGGGCGTGCAGCCCGGCGACCGCGTCGGTCTGTGCCTGCGCAAGTCGATCGACAGCGTGGCCGTGCTGCTCGGCGCGCTGAAGGCCGGGGCGGCCTATGTGCCGGTGGATGCCGGTGCTCCTGCGGCGCGCAGCGCCTACATCCTGCACGATTGCCGGGTCGAGGTGGTGGTGCTCGACCTGGCCGTCGAGGCCGGCCTGCGCAGCGAGCTCGAGCGGCTGGGCGCCACCGCCAGGCTGCTGGTAGTCGGCGAGGCCCCCGTCGCCGGCGATGCACTTCGCGAGGCGCTCGCAGCACAGCAGGCGGCCTCGCCGGCAGCCCCTTGCGCGAGCGTCGCCTCGCCGCCGCAGGCGCTGGCCTACATCCTTTACACCTCGGGTTCCACCGGCAAACCCAAGGGCGTCATGCTGTCGCAGGAGAACGCCACCAGCTTCGTCGATTGGTGTTCCGAGGCCTTCGAGCCGCGCGCGGACGATCGTTTCTCGTCGCACGCACCGTTCCACTTCGATCTGTCGATTCTCGACCTGCATGTCTGCTTCAAGCATGGCGCCACGCTGGTGCTGGTCAACGAGGACATCGGCAAGGACGCACCCAGGCTGGCCCGGCTGATCGCCGAGCAGCGCATCTCCATCTGGTACTCGGCACCGTCGATCCTGGCCCTGCTCGCGCAGTTCGGGCAGTTGCAGAAGCACCACTACCCGGCTCTGCGCCAGGTGCACTTCGCCGGCGAAGTCTTCGCGGTCAAGCACCTGCGCGCGCTGTGCGAGCAATGGATCGGGCCGCGCCACTTCAACCTCTACGGGCCGACCGAGACCAACGTGTGCACCTTCCACGAGGTGCGCCCGCCGGTACCGTCGGAGCGCAGCACGCCGTACCCGATCGGCGTGGTCTGCTCGCACCTGCGCGGCCGCGTGCTCGATGAACAGGGCAACGACATGCCACACGGCGCCGAAGGCGAGCTGTGCATCGCTGGCCGCGGCGTGATGCAGGGTTACTGGGCGCTGCCCGAGCAGAGCGCGCGTGCCTTCCATGTCGCACCGGACGGCACCCGCTGGTATCGCACCGGTGACATCGTCACCGAAGGCGAAGGCGGCTGCTTCACCTATCGCGGCCGACGCGACCGCATGGTCAAGCGGCGCGGCTTCCGCATCGAGCTGGGGGAGATCGAGGCCGGCCTGTACCGCCACCCGGCCATCAAGGAAGCCGCCGTGATCGCGGTGGCCGACGCAGACGCAGCGGTCAGCATCGTCGCCTTCCTCAGCTGGCACGGCGACAAGCGCCCCTCGCTGATCGAGATCAAGCGCTTCTGCGCCGAGAACCTGCCGCTGTCGATGTTGCCCGACCGCTTCAGCTGGCACGAGAGCCTGCCCAAGACGTCGACCGACAAGGTCGACTACCAGCGACTGAAGGACATGGCCTGATGGACTTCGAGCTGAGCGATGAACAGAAGCTGCTGCGCGACAGCATCGTGCGCTTCTCCCGCGGTGCTCTCAACGACGCCGTGGCCGAGCGCGACCGGAGCCAGACCTTCTCGCGCGACCTGTGGCGCAAGTGTGCCGAGGTCGGGCTGCAGGGCCTGCCTGCACCCGCGGCCTTCGGTGGCAGCGAGGCCGACCCGTTGACCTGCGCCGTCGCGCTCGAGGCGCTGGGCTACGGCTGCCGCGACGGCGGCCTGGTGTTTTCGCTGTGCGCGCACATGCTGGCCTGCGTGGTGCCGGTCAGCAGGCACGGTACGCCGGCGCAGCATGAGCGCTACCTGCGCGGGCTGTGCGACGGCACGCTGGTCGGCGCGCATGCCATCACCGAGCCCGACTCGGGTTCCGACACCTTCGCCATGCGCACCCGCGCCGAGCGCGTGGACGGCGGCTGGCGCCTCGACGGCACCAAGACCTTCATCTCCAACGGACCGGTAGCCGACATGGTGGTGGTGTTCGCGATCACCGATCCGGGCAAGGGCTTCCACGGCGGCGTCACGGCCTTCCTCGTCGACAAGGGCGTGTCCGGATTCAGCACCGGGCAGGGTTTCGAGAAGATGGGGCTGCGCACTTCGCCGGTCGGTGAACTGGTCTTCGACGGCGCCTTCGTGCCCGACGATGCGGTGCTCGGCACGGTGGGCGGCGGCGCCGCCGTTTTCGCCACCGCGATGGATTGGGAACGCACGCTGCTCGTTGCCGCGCACGTCGGCACCATCGAGCGCCTGCTCGAAACCGCGGTGGCCTACGCTCGCACGCGCCGCCAGTTCGGCCAGGCGATCGGCAAGTTCCAGGCGGTGGCGCACCGCGTGGCCGACATGAAGGTCCAGCTCGAGGCCGCGCGACTGCTGACCTATCGTGCCGCGTCCCGCCTCGGCGTCTCGCGCAGCGTGTCGATGGACGCCGCGATCACCAAGCTCTTCGTCAGCGAATCGCTGGTCAAGGCGGCGCTGGACACGATCCAGCTGCATGGCGGCAACGGCTTCATGGTCGAGTACGAAGTGGAACGGGCGCTGCGCGATGCGGTCGGCGCGACGATCTATTCGGGCACCAGCGAGATGCAGCGGAACATCATCGCCCGCTGGCTCGGACTATGACGCATGCGGTGTTGCCGAGACCGCGACCACCACGTGCCTTGTGTCGCGCAGCGGCAGAAGGAGTCCCGGCCGGTTCGACTCGGGTTTTGATTCCAGAGTTGCCTGCGGACCATCGGCGGGCGGTCACTCCATGAAAGAGTCCACTTTCCTTCACGAACTGATTGCCGTCGCCGCCATGCGCGAAGGCGACGCGGCAGCGTTGGGTTACGGCCCGTCGAGCTTGTCGTATCGCACGCTGGACGATGCGGTGAAGGCCTTCGCGGGCGGCCTGATCGCGCTTGGCCTGCCGCGCGCCGGCCGCGTCGGCATCTATCTGGAGAAGCGCTTCGAGACCGTGATCGCCAGCTTCGGCGCGCCGGCGGCCGGCGGCGTGTTCGTGCCGATGAACCCGCTGCTGAAGGCCGAGCAGGTGGCCTTCATCGCGCGTGACTGCGATGTGCGCGTGCTGGTGACCTCGCCCGAGCGGCTGGCGTTGCTGGCGCCGGTGCTGGCCGAGTGCCCGAGCCTGCGCCACGTGGTGCTGACCGATGCTGCGGCCGAGCCGCCGACGCTGCCGGCGAGCGTGTCGCTGCTGGCCTGGTCGCAGTTGCTGGACGCACCGCCGCGGGGCGGCCACCGCGTGATCGACACCGACATGGCGGCCATCCTCTACACCTCGGGCAGCACGGGCCGGCCCAAGGGCGTGGTGCTGAGCCACCGCAACATGGTCGCCGGCGCCAAGAGCGTGGCCTCGTACCTGGACAACGGGCCGCATGACACGCTGCTGGCGGCGCTGCCGTTGTCCTTCGATGCCGGCTTCAGCCAGCTGACCACGGCCTTCCATGCGGGCGCGCGCGTCGTGCTGCTGAACTACCTGCTGCCGCGCGACGTGCTCAAGGCGTTGCAGCGCGAGCAGGTCACGGGCCTGACCGCGGTGCCGCCGCTGTACATCCAGCTGTCGCAGCTGGAATGGCCGGCAGCCATCGGCGAGCACTTGCGCTACTTCGCCAACACCGGCGGGCGCATGCCGCGCGAGACGCTCGATGCCTTGCGCGCACGCGTGCCCAAGGCCAAGCCCTTCCTGATGTACGGCCTGACCGAAGCCTTCCGCTCGACCTACCTCCCGCCCGACGAGGTCGACCGCCGCCCCGACAGCATCGGCAAGGCCATCCCCAACGCCGAGATCCTGGTGCTGCGCGAGGACGGCAGCGAATGCGCGGCCGACGAGCCCGGCGAGCTGGTGCACCGCGGCGCGCTGGTCGGCCTGGGCTACTGGGGCGACGCCGAGAAGACGGCCGAGCGCTACAAGCTGCTGCCCGGGCGCGACGGCGGGTTGCAGCTGCCCGAGTACGCGGTGTTCTCCGGCGACACGGTGCGGCGCGACGCCGAGGGCTTCCTGTACTTCATCGGCCGGCGCG
>DAORHX010000057.1:0-4742 GCA_035438245.1 Rubrivivax sp. | reverse complement strand
GGCGACACGGTGCGGCGCGACGCCGAGGGCTTCCTGTACTTCATCGGCCGGCGCGACGAGATGATCAAGACCTCGGGCTACCGCGTCAGCCCGACCGAGGTCGAGGAAGTGCTGTACGCCACCGGGCTGGTGGGCGAGTGTGCGGCCTTCGGCGTCGAGCACGCGGTGCTCGGGCAAGCGATCCACGTGGTGGCCACGCCGCCGGCGGGGGAGGAGCGGGTGGATGTACCGGCCCTGCTCGAGCGCTGCCGCCTGCACATGCCCGCCTACATGGTGCCGGCGGGCGTCGAGTGGGTGTCCGGGCCGCTGCCGCGCAATCCCAACGGCAAGATCGACCGCAAGGAACTGGCGGCGCGCAGGGCGGGGCCCTACTAGGATCCGGCGGCCGGGGTGCGCCCAGCGGTTGCCGGCAGCGTCAACATGGCGAGCAGCAGGCTGTACCAAACGAAGGCCACGCGGGGCACGTCGAGCAGACTGTCGAAGAGGCCGACCACTGCGAACCCGACGAGCGCACCCGCGAGGCTCGGCGCCAGCACGTGACTGCGGGCGTTCCCCATGCACACGCGCCAGAGCGCGCCGGCGCCAAGCGCGGACAACAGGATCAGCCCTGGCAGACCCTGGTCGAACAGCACGTGTAGCGCGATGTTCTTGGCGTGCCAGGGCAGGTGGCTGCGGTCGCTGGTGAAGAACCACTGCGCCAGGCCGTCAGAGAAGTCACCGTTGGACAGCAGTTCTCGGCCGTCGCTGTCGGTCAGGCTGACGTTGTCGACGTCGATCTGTCCGCCGGAGCTGCTGACGCCGATGGCGAACACGACGAGCCGCGGGGCGTACCACACGCCGCGCGTCGGCAAGTCCCCGCGCAGATCGGCCTGCATCGGCTGCCATTGCCCGGGTTTGGCTGGGACCCGAACGGAGGCGGCTACGCACCCCGCTGGGTAGAGCAAGTGCTTGGCGCAGACGCCCAGCGCCACGTCGGCGGCGGACGAGGTGCGGGCGTCGAAACGCACCTGCGGGTGTCCCGAAGGCACCGACACGCGTTGCGAGAGCCGCACGGTGTCGCCGCCGTAGACCATCGGTGCGGCACGATCATCCGTCAGCATGCCCCCGCCAGTGAGCTTGACGTGCAGGCCGCGCTCGTCTGACTGCAGGCGGTAGTCTCCCGGCCGCAGTTTCTCCGGCGCGACGATCGCATAGCTGTCCACGTAGCGTCCGAGGCCCTTGCCCAGCAACCAGTCGTCCGTGCCTTCGAGCATCGATGCGCTCAGGCGCCAGTGCCCGATGCGGTCCGCCAGGTCGGCCTGGGTGGTGGCGAAGCGGTCGCCCATGTAGGCGCCGCCCAGGAAGGCAACGACCAAGCCGCCCGACAGCACCACGGCTCCCAGCGTGTTGCCTTGCCAGCGCAAGTCGGGAGGCCACGGTTCGCGGGGGATCGACGTGGCCGCGATGGCAAGCGCCGCGAGCACGATGGCCACGGGCAGCGCCTGCTCCAGCGCAGCCGTGCCACCCCAATGTTGGGCCACCAGCGTCATCGACGTCAGTACCCACACGTAGCCGGCCCACGCCAGCGCCGCGGCGTGGCGGCGGGCGCTCGGGCTGGGGCGTCGTTGCAGCAGCAGCATCGACAACGTGAACATCACCCCCAGCCCATAGAGGATGTAGGGCCCCTTGGGTATCAACCAGCCGATACCACCCGCGGCCAGTGCGAGCACCGTGCCGATGAGAGTCCCCGCAATGACGTCGGCACGTGACGCACGGCGCAACGCGATCACCAGCGGCAGCAGCAGCACCAGCGCACCGGCCAGCGCCAGCATGCCGCGATAGCCGCTGCCCGGAAACATCCAGGCGACGGCCAGCATATAGGCCAGGATCAAAAAGAGCCTGGTGATCGTTGCGGCGCGCTGCCCGGCGTCGCTGTGCCGAACGTCGCGCCGCCGCTGCACCGTGTAGAGCGCCCACATCAGCGCCAAGCCCGCCGGGACGGCCAGGTACACACCGCGCGAGAAGGTCGTCAGGCAGGCATAGGTGCCCAGCGCCGTCACGGCCGCGGCGAAGGCCCAACGCGCCTTGGTCGACGCCGTCAGCATCTCGCGCACCGCGAAAGGCATCGTCAGCGCCAGGAAGCCGTCGAGTGCAGCGCCGCCGACGTGCATTTCCCAGAACATCGCGGTCGTGCGGTAGTCGGAGGAGAAGTTCAGCAGGTCGGTGAAGGCCAGGCGTTCCCAAAGCGCGGCCAGTGACGCGCCGAGCAGGCCGAGCATCATGCCCAGCGATAGCCGCTGGGCGGCAACGTCCGGATCTTGGCGCTGGGCAGCGTTCCACAATGGCCACAGCAGCAGCGCGGCGAAGAAGGGCTTGGCCAGCCGCAGGGCGTTCAACGGCTCGCGGTAGCCTTGGAACCAGTCGAACGAGAAGCCTCCCGCGTCGTCGAAGCCACGGAACATCGCTACCAGTGTCGATGCGGCGAAAAGGGTCACGGTCAGGCCGATCAGTGCCGCGGCGCTGCTGACGCGCGACCCATGCCGCCGGCGAGGCGCATCCGTTGTACGCGCGATCCACGCTCGTCGGGCATAGCCACCGGTGGCTACCGCCAGCACCAGCAGGTCGAATTCCTCGAAGACGATCCAGCCAGTCCAGGTGGCGAAGCCGATCACCGGCAGCAACGCCAGCAGCAGTGCGGGCCAGGCTTGCGGATGCCACCACGCAACAGCGGCCACACCCGCGAACAGCACCGTCGCCCACGCGGCGGACAGCGGATAGTGCAGCGCCAGCGTGAGTCCCGCGGCTGCGCAGCCCACGGACAAAAGTGCGGCGGGCCATGACACCGACGTCGACGACCGCTGTGGGACGGCGTCTGCGTGCAGCGTTCGTTCGTTCGGCCTCGGCATGGACTCGGTGCAACTCCGCGCCACCGGCATTCGTACCGCTTTGCGGCCGCCCGAGCGAGGAGTCGTAGGCCATCATACGGTGGCAGGCGCGCTGCGCCCGCCTCACAATCTCGGGCCACGCACAGGCCGCGCCTACCGATGACTCCGAAGCTGCTCCCAACCCACACGTCGATGACGCAGTTCCCCTTGCACGACGGCGAGCTTTCAATCGGCGGCACGGTGCTCTCCCGCCTGGCTGCCCGCGTCGGCCAGACCCCCTTCTACGCCTACGACCGCGGCCTGCTGCGCGAGCGTGTCACCACACTGCGCGCCGCGCTGCCGGCGGCCATCAAGCTGCACTACGCGATGAAAGCCAACCCGATGCCGGCACTGGTCGGCTTCATGGCCGGCCTGGTCGACGGCATCGACGTGGCTTCGGCCGGCGAGCTGAAGGTGGCGCTCGATGCCGGCGCCGACCCGCACGAGGTCAGCTTCGCCGGGCCGGGCAAGCGCGAGGCCGAGCTGCGCCAGGCGGCGGCCGCGGGCGTGCTGATCAACGTCGAATCGCTGCGCGAGGTGCGGCTGCTGGGCGCGATCGCCGCCGAGCTGGGGCTGAAGCCGCGCGTGGCATTGCGCGTCAACCCCGATTTCGAGCTCAAGGGCTCGGGCATGAAGATGGGCGGCGGGCCCAAGCAGTTCGGTGTCGACGTGGAACAAGTGCCCGACGTGCTCGCGGCGATCGCCGAAGCGGGGCTCGCCTTCGAGGGCTTTCACCTGTTCGCCGGTTCGCAGAACCTGCGTGCGGAGTCGATCTGCGAGGCGCAGCTGAAATCCTACGAGCTGGCGCTGCGGCTGGCCGCGTCCGCGCCGGCACCGGTGCGCTTCCTGAACCTGGGCGGCGGCTTCGGCATCCCGTACTTCCCCGGCGAGCAGCGGCTCGAGCTGCAGCCGATCGCCGACAACCTCGAGCGGCTGGCGGCGCGCGCGCGCAGCGACCTGCCCGAGGCTTCGCTGGTGATCGAGCTGGGCCGCTACCTGGTGGGCGAGGCCGGCATCTACGTCACGCGCATCGTCGACCGCAAGGTGTCGCGCGGCCAGGTGTTCCTGGTCACCGACGGCGGGCTCAACCACCACCTGTCGGCATCGGGCAACTTCGGCCAGGTGATCCGCAAGAACTACCCGGTGACCATCGGCAACCGCGCCGGCTCGGCCGAGCGCGAGGTGGCGACGGTGGTCGGGCCGCTGTGCACGCCGCTGGACCTGCTGGCCGATCGCATGGAGCTGCCGGTGGCCCAGGTCGGCGATCTGGTGGTGGTGTTCCAGTCGGGCGCCTACGGCGCCAGCGCCAGCCCGCAGGCCTTCCTCGGGCATGCGCCTTGTGTCGAAGTGCTGGTCTGAAGCATCGCTCGCGGCGGTCGGCCGCGCGGGTCACTTCGTCGGCCGACGATCGATCTTCTTCACGACGATGCCGCCGACGACGAACAGCGCAACCACCAGCCAGGTCATCGGGTGCTCGAGCACCTGGCGCAGCACGTCGATGACCGCGCGCAGCAGGTTCTGATCCGGGTCGGCGGCCTTCTGCCGCGCTGCGTCGCCATAGCCGACCGTGGTCAGCGGGTCGGCGCCAGCGGCGCTGCCGTCGGGCAGGCGCTGTGCGGCCTGCCTCGCTCCCCGCTCGTTGCCGCCGTCCAGTGGCGACGACGACCACTCCGCCGCCTTCAGCGGCGGCGCCTGGCCGGCGTCCTGCGCGTCGTCGTCGCTGCGCAGCCAGGGGATCGTGTCCTTGACCCACTGGACCGCCGCCTTGCCGGCATCACGCAGCCCCCAGGCGTCGTCGTTGGCCGTCGCCCGCGCCTGCGGCGTCGGCTTCGCCGCGGC
>DAORHX010000056.1:0-14476 GCA_035438245.1 Rubrivivax sp. | reverse complement strand
ATCGACGCGGCCGCGCGCTTCGGCGTCGGCGCGCGGGTGCGCACGCGCCGCGAGCGCGCGATGCACCACACGCGGCTGCCGGACTACGCCCGCGGCAAGCAGGGCGTGGTCGAGTGGGTACATGGCGCCCATGTCTTCGCCGATGCCCACGCCCAGGGGCTGGGCGAGCAGCCGCAGTGGCTGTACCGCGTGGCTTTCGACGGCCGCGAGCTGTGGGGCGACGAGGCTGCGCCCGGCTCGAGCGTGGCCCTCGACGCGTGGGAGAGCTATCTGGAGCCGGCGGCGTGAAGGCGCGGCTGCTGCCCGGCATGCCGCAGCAATGCGGCGAACCGGTGTTCGCCGCGCCCTGGCAGGCGCAGGCCTTCGCCATGGTGCTGGCGCTGCACGAGCGTGGCCTCTTCGACTGGCCGGAATGGGCCGAGGGCCTGTCGCAGCAGATCGCCGCCGCGCGGGCCGTGGGCGACGCCGACCTGGGCGACACCTACTACCACCATTGGCTGGCCGCGCTGGAACAGATCATTGCCAGCAAGGGCGCCAGCACGGCCGACGAGTTGCTGCGCGTTCGCAATGCCTGGGGTCACGCCGCGCAGCGCACGCCGCACGGCCAGGCGATCGAACTGCGGCCCGAGGACTTCTGAAGCGGCGCGGCGCTCAACCGAGCATCTCGTCCAGGCGCTCCTTGGTCTCGGCCAGTTCGAGCAGCATGTCCTGCACCACCTGACGCACCGAGCTCTCTTCGTTCATGTCGCCGACCAGCTGCCCCACCGGATAGGTGAGAAAGGCTTCGGCCTTGGCCCGCTCGACGCGCGTGCGCCCGTGCGCCCACCACAGCATGTTCTGCAGCGGCGCGGGCAAGGGCTCGGGCGCGCCGGGCCGGTTCCAGGCGTCGGTGAAGGCGCTGCGCAGCGTGCGGCACTGCTTGCCGGTGACGCTGCGCGTCAGCACCGCGTCGCCGGCGCCGGCCTTGAGCAGCTTGGCGCGGATCTCGGGTACCAGTTCGCTCTGCACCGTCTTCAGCCAGATCGAGCCGCACCACACGCCTTCGCAGCCGAGCGCGAGTGCGGCCGCCACCTGGCGCCCGCGCCCCACGCCGCCGCCGCCGAGCACCGGCAGCGGCGCCACCGCGTCGACGATGCGCGGCCACAGCACCATCGAGGCGATGTCGCCGGTGTGGCCGGCGGCTTCGGTGCCCACCGCCACCACCAGGTCGCAACCAGCGGCGCGGTGTTTCAACGCGTGTTCGGTCTTGCCGGCCAGCGCCCCCACCTTGATGCCCCGCGCGTGCGCGCGCTCGACCAACTCGCGCGGCGGGCTGCCCAGCGCGTTGACGATCAGCTTGATCGGGTGGCGCAGGCAGATCTCCAGCATCTGCAGGCTCTCGCGCGGCGTCATGTGCAACCCCGCGAGCAGCGCGCGCGCTGCGGCATCGGCCTGCTCGGGCGGCAGGCGCGGGATGCCGGCGTCGTCGAGCAGGCGCCGCACGAAGTCCACATGCCCGCCCGGCAGGGCGTCGATGTCCACCTGCGCCACGTCCTCGTAGCGGGACGGCACCAGGATGTCCACCCCGTAGGGTCGCCCGCCGATGTGCGCGTCGATCCAGCGCAGGTCATCCTCCACCCGGTCGGCGTGGGCGCGCGCCATGCCCAGCACGCCCAGGCCGCCGGCCTTGGAGACTTCGACCACCACGTCGCGGCAATGCGAGAAGGCGAAGATCGGCGCCTCGATGCCGAACATCTCACACAGGCGGTTGTTCATCGCCCGCTCCAGCGCGGCGCTCGCTTCTCGGCGAAGGCACGTGGCCCCTCCTGTGCGTCCTCGCTGAGGTAGACGCTCTCGAACAGCGGGTAGGCCGCGCGCAGCGCCGCCGATCGCCCCATCTCGCCCGACAGGTAGACCAGCTCTCGCGCCGCCTTCACCGTCAGCGGCGCGTTCGCGGCAATGGCTCGGGCCATCTGCAGAGCCTTGTCGCGCAACTGCGCCAGCGGCACCACGGCGTTGACGTAGCCCAGCTCGTGGGCGCGCTGCGCCGACAGCGGCGCACCGGTCAGCAGCAGCTCCATCACCACGCGCTGCGGCAGCATCTGCGCCAGCGGCGCGGCCCAGGGCATGCCGCGGCCGACCTTGGCTTCGGTGATGCCGAACGCGGCGTTGTCGCTGGCCACGCACAGGTCGCACATCTGCGCGAACAGGAAGCCGCCCGCGTAGGCGACGCCGTTGACCGCGGCGATCACCGGTTTGTCGAGCTTCACCGTGTCGCCGAGCACCGGGAACATGTCGCGCGGCGGCACGCGCAGCCCGGTGGCCGCCGCCTGCTTCAGGTCCATGCCGGCGCAGAAGGCCTTGTCGCCGCTGCCGGTGAGGATGGCCACGCGCAAGGCCTCGTCGGCGGCGAAGCGTTGCCAGGCCAGGCGCAGGCCGTCGATCACGCCCTGGTTGATCGCATTGCGCGCCTGTGGACGATCGATGGTGATGACGGCGATGCCGCCGTCCTCGACCTCGAAAAGGATCTCGTCGCTCAGCTTCATAGGTTCTCCCCCCAGGTCTGACGCGCCTGCGCCAGCAGGCGATCGCGGTGTTCGGGCGGCGCGATCGCCACCAGCGCGCGGATGCGCTCGCGCAGGCTGCGGCCGCGCAGCCGCGCGATGCCGTGTTCGGTCGCGACCACGTCGACGTCGCTGCGCGCCGTCGTCACCGGCCCGCACAGACGCGCCACGATCTTCGAGTCGCCGCCTTTGCCAGCGGCCTGCAAGGCGACGATCGACACCCCGCCCTCGGACTGCGCCGCCGCGCGCACGTAGTCGACCTGTCCGCCGACGGCGCCGATGTGGTCGGCACCGATGGCCTCGGCATTCACCTGGCCGGTCAGGTCGACCTCGAGCGCCGAGTTGATGGAGACGAAGTTCTTCAACTGCGCGAGCACGTCGATGGCGTGCGTGTAGCGCGTCGGGCACAGGCGAACCCGCGCATTGCGGTCGACGTAGCGGTACAGCCGCGACGTGCCGAACACCGCGCCGGTGATGGTGGTGCCCGCGTCGATGCCCTTGTGGGCGTTCGTCACCACGCCGCGCTCCATCAGCTCGACCACCGAGTCGCCGATCATTCCCGAATGGATACCCAGGTCGCGCCGGTCGACCAGCATCGCCATGATGGCCTCGGGCACCGCGCCGATGCCGACCTGCAGCGTGGCACGGTCACCGATCAGGTCGCTCAAGTGCGCCGCGATGCGCCGCTCGGTCTCGCCGAAGGGCGCCGCCGGCAGCTCCAGCGGCGCGCGGTCGCTGTCGATCGCGACGGTGATGTCGGCCGCCGTCAGCGGCTGGTCGCAATGCACCCAGGGCAGCTGGCGGTTGATCTCGGCAATGACCACGCGCGCCTGGCGCATCGCCGTGCGCACATAGTCGTTGACCAGGCCGAAGCTGTATTGGCCACGTTCGTTGGGCGGGCTCAGCTGCAGCATCACCACGTCGGCGCGAATGATGCCCTCGCGCAGCAAACCGTCGATGGCCGAGATGTGGCAGGGGATCGGGTCCAGCACCCCTGCGCTGGCCAGCTTGCGCAGCGTGCCGATGCCGCCGATGCCGGAAAAGCGCAGGAGGTCGGCGTGTTCGGGCTGGAAGGTGCGCGAGAAGCCCGAGCCGAAGAACACGCTCGCGCCCCTGTAGGCCGCGCGCTGCGCGACGAAGGCTTCGCCCAGGCTCAGCGCCTCGCCGCAGCCCTGCTGGAAGATCACGCCGTCGCCGGGGCGCACGAAGCGCGCCAGGTCCAGGCTTTGCAGCGACTCGACAAGCATCAGCCCTGCCCCGCCGGCACGGCCAGGATCTGCTGCGCACGCTTGAGCAGCGGCCCGTCGATCATGCGCCCCTCGAAGTCGATGGTGCCCAGGCCCCGGGCCATGGCGGCCTCATAGGTCTGCACCAGGCGCTGCGCGTACGCGCGCTCCTCGGGCGTGGGCGAGAACGCGCGCTGCGCCAGCCTGACCTGCCCGGGCGTGACGCAGATCTTTCCGTCGTAGCCCAGGTCGCGCCCGCGCGCCGCACACTCGAGGAACAGCGCGTCGTCGCGGATGTCGACCACCGCCTGGTCGATGGCCACGCAGCCCGCGGCCTTGGCGGCCATCACCACCAGCGAGCGCGCCGTGTAGACCTCGTCGCCGCGCAGCGTGCGCCGCCCGCCGATGTCGGCGGCGTAGTCCTCGGCGCCGAAGTACACCGCGTCCATGAACTCGACGCGCTCGCACAGCGTCGCCGCATGCAGCACGCCGCGCACCGACTCGATGCCGCCGACGATGCAGCGCCGCGCCGCGCGCGGCGCCTCGCTGTCGCGACGGCGGATACAGTGCACGGCGGCGAAGGCCTGCTCGGCGGCTTCGAGCTTGGGGATGACGACGCCGTCGACATCGGCCATGAACGCCGCCTCCAGATCCGCTAGGTAGTGCAGCGAGTCCGGCACGTTGACGCGCACCGTGAGCAGGCCCTGCAAGCCGGCGGCGCGCACCTGCGCAACCGTATCTCGCAGCATCTCGCGCGCGCGCTGCTTCTCGCCCGGCGGGGTGCCGTCTTCCAGGTCGATGACGCAGCAGTCGGCGCCGAAGCGCGGGAACTTCTGCACCAGGTCCGGCCGGTTGGCCGGGGCAAAGAACAGCGAACGGATCATCGGCTCACTCACGGCGGGTCCCCTCACTTCAGACCCAGCTCGGTCTTGAAGGCGCCCAGCACCTCGCTGCCGCCCTTGCCGCGCCGGTCCAGGGTCTGCGCCCATTCGACCGCCACGCTGCCGGCCGCGATTTCCAGCGTCTCCTGGTCGGCCTTGGACAGCGGCGTGAGCTTGACGCCGGCGGCGCGGGTCTTCTCGATGTCGCCGGCCTCGTCGTTCTCGACCTGCTTGCAGGCGCTGCGCGTGAGCTCCTCGCCCAGTGCGCCCATCTCCTTCTGCACGGCGGGCGGCAGCGCCTGGAAGCGCTTCTCGCTGATCACCCAGTTGGCGACAAACGAACCGAAGTTGGAGCCGATGGTGCCGGTCTTGAGCAGCTTGTCGAGCTCGTACTGCTTCAGGCTGTTGAAGGGGAACAGCACACCGTCGATGGTGCCGCGCGACAGCGACTCGTAGACCTCGGGCGTGGGCATCAGCACCGGCACCGCCTTGAGCTTCTTCAGCAGCAGTTCCTTGGCCGAGCCCGAGGCGCGGATCTTCATGCCTTCGATGTCCTTCAGGCTGGCGAAGGGCTTGTGCGTGATGACCTGGTAGGGCGGCAGCACGATGGTGAACAGCAGCCTCACGCCATTGGGGGCGAACTCCTTCTTGTCGAGCAGGCCGCCCGGCTTGGCCAGGTTCCAGTAGGCCAGGCTCGCCTGGCACGAACCGCTGTAGGGCAGCGGCAGCTCGGGCACCACCGACAGCGGCATCTTGTCGGAGACGAAGCCGGGCGCGACGTAGGCGATGTCGACCAGGCCCGACTGCGTCAGCGACAGCATGTCCTTGGCCTTGCCCAGCTGTTCGGCCGGGTAGTACTCGAACTCCAGCCCCTTGGCCTTCATGCGCTCCATCATCGGCGTGGTGAAGTACTTCGGCAGGTAGTGGCCGACCGGGAACGAGTCGGCGACCTTGATCTTCGTCGTCTGAGCGGTGGCGGCGCCGGCGGCGCACAGCGCGGCCCCGGCAAAGCAGGTGGCGAGCAGCTTGGACATGGGGTTCGTCTCCTTCAGGGGGTGGAAGATCAGGGCGCCATCTTCGAGGGCAGCCACAGGATGATCTGCGGGTAGGCCACCAGCAGCACAACCAGCAGCAGGTGGCTGAACACATGCGGCCAGACGCCGCCGAAGATCTCGGCCAGCGGCCGCTTCGCGTAGCGCGCGACCACGAACACGTTCAGCCCGACCGGCGGCGTGACCAGGCCGACCTCTGCCATGACGATGACGATCACGCCGAACCACACCGGATCGAAGCCCAGCGCCTTGATCACCGGCAGCACGATCGGCACGGTGAGGATCAGGATCGCGACCTGGTCCATCAGGCAGCCGAGGATCAGGTAGCCCAGCAGGATCAGCGCCAGCACCACCCAGCGCGACAGGTCGAGTGCGCTGACCCAGGCCACCAGCGCCTGGGTGCTCTGCGTCAGCGTGAAGAAGTAGCCGAAGATCTTGGCGCAGACGATGATCATGATGATCATGCAGCTGGCATGCGCGGCATGCACCAGCGCCTTGGCGAGCCCCGCGCGCGTGAAGCGGCGCTCCCACAGCACGATGAGGAAGGCGCCGAAGGCGCCCAGGCCGGAGGCCTCGGTGGGCGTGGCGATGCCGGTGTAGATCACGCCGGTGACGGCCATGAACAGGAACACCATCGGCCCGACCACGCGCAGCGAGACGACCTTCTCGCGCATCGAATAGGCCCGGCCCTGAGGCGCGACCTTCGGGTCGATCAGCACCAGCACCAGCACCGTGGCCATGATCACCAGCGTGACCAGCAGCCCCGGAATGACGCCGCCGATGAGCAGCGCGCTGATGCTGACGTCGGCGATGATGCCGTAGAGGATGAGCGCGATCGACGGCGGGATGAGCATCGCCAGCGTGCCCGAGATGGCGACCACGCCGCCGCTCAGCTTGGGGTCGTAGCCCTGCTTGAGCATCGCCGGCAGGGTGGTCGACGACAGCGTCGCCGCCGACGCCGTGCTCGACCCGGAGATCGCGCCGAAGCCGGCGCCGGCCAGCGCGGTGGCCATGGCCAGGCCGCCGGGCACGCGGCCGACCCAGGTCGCGGCGGCCTTGAACAGGTTGTCGGCGACGCCGCTCATGATCACGAACTCGGCCATCAGGATGAACAGCGGCACCGAGATCAGTTCGTAGGACGAGGCGGTCGACAGCGGGGTCGTCGACAGCACGCCGACCAGCGCGTCCCAGCCGCCCACCCAGTACAGCCCGATCGCGCCGGCGAAGGCCAGCGCAAAGGCCACCGGCATGCCGATGGCAAGCAGGCCGAACAGCAGCAGCGTGATGACGGCGGCGCTCATTCGGCGCCCTCCTCGGCGCCCGAGATCGGCGGCAGCTCCTTGAACGGCCGGCCCGTGGCCAGCGTGGCGACGTAGGCGATGGCGTTGAGCCCCAGGCGCAGCGTCAGCATGCCGAAGCCGATGGGCAGCACGACGCTGAGGGTCCACGACGGCACCGGCAGCCCGCTGCTGGCCTGCGCGGCGGTCTGGAACTCGTCCAGCGTCTTCGCCGCCGCCAGCCAGGTGATGAGCGCGAACACCGGCAGCGCGAGCAGCGTGGACACCATCTCGAAGCGGTAGCGCATGCGCGTGCCGACGTAGTTGTGCAGGATGTCCACCGCCACGTGACCGTGGGCCTTCAGCGTGTGCGCCACGGTGAGGAAGAAGACGCCGGGCATCAGGTAGTTGTTGATGACCTCGTAGGACCAGGCGATCGGCGCGTTGAACAGGTAGCGGCGCGCGACGTCGGCCACCACCAGGCACATCAGCGCGAACAGCATCGCGCAGCCGACGCCGACCAGCACGTCGTCGATGGCGTCGACCCAGCGGCCCAGGCCGCGTGCGGCCGGGGCGCTCGCGGCGGTGGTGCTGGTCATGCCGCCGGTCTCCTTCTCATCAGCGCCGTGCGCCGGCAGGTCGCCACCACCTCGTCGCGCTGGTTCAGCGCCGTGTGCTCGAACTCCACCAGACCCGACTCGGGCCGCGAGCGGCTGTCACGCGCCGAGACCACCTGCGTGCGGGCGCGCAGCGTGTCGCCGTGGAACACCGGCTTCGGAAAGCGAACTTCGCTCATGCCGAGGTTGGCCACGGTGGTGCCCAGCGTCGTGTCGTTGACGCTCATGCCGACCAGGATGCCCAGCGTGTACAGGCTGTTGAACAGGCGCTGGCCCCATTCGGTCTGCGCCGCGAAGTGCGCGTCCAGGTGCAGCGGCTGCGGGTTCATCGTCAGCAGCGAGAACATGGTGTTGTCCATCTCGGTGACGGTGCGCGACCAGGCATGCTCGAAGCGCTGCCCGGCATGGAATTCCTCGTAGTACAGGCCTGCCATCGTCCTTCCTCCTTGTATGTTCAGCCGCGACCCGCCCGGCCCCTGTCATGGGGCCCCTGGGGCCTCGGCGCAGGCGGCGCGCGAGGCGAGCAGCTGCTCGATCTCGGCCGCGGTCAGGCCGGCTTCGCGCAGCACCTCGACGGTGTGCTCGCCCAGCCGCGGCGCGGGCCGCGCCGGCCCTGGCGGTGCCGATTGCCAGCGCGGCATGCCGCGCATCGAGCGGATCGCGCCTTCGCTCGGGTGCTGCACCGTCTCGAAGAAGCCGGTGGCCTGCAGGTGCGGGTCGGCGAGCACGCTGTGCAGGTCGTGCATCGGCATGAAGGGCACGTCGGCGGCTTCGAGCAGCTCGAACCATTCGGCACTGCTGCGCCGCTCGAACACCTGTGCCAGCCAGCCGTAGACATGGTCGATGTGCAGCGCGCGGCTGGCGAAGCTGGCGAAGCGCGCATCCTCCTGCGGCAGCGACGCGCGACCGATGCCTTGCAGGAAAGCGGCCCACTGCTTGTCGTTGTAGACGAGCGCGCAGATGTAGCCGTCCCGCGTGCGGTAGGGGCGCCGCTCGGGCGAGAGCTGGCGCGCGTAGCCGCCGTCGTCCAGCGGCGGCTCGAAGCTCAGCCCGCCCAGGTGGTCGCCGAGTACGAAGCTCACCATGGTCTCGAACATCGGGATGTCGACGCGGTCGCCGCGGCCGCTGCGCTCGCGCGCGAGCAGGCTGGCGAGGATCGCGCCCACCGCCGCCTGGCCGACGATGCGGTCGGCGATCGCGCTGGGCACATAGCGCGGGATGCCGCCGCTGGCGCGGGCGATCAGGTGCGGCAGCGTGGCCGCGCCCTGGATCAGGTCGTCGTAGGCCGGGCGCGCGGCATATGGCCCGTCCTGGCCGAAGCCGAACAGGCCGGCATAGACCAGGCGCGGGTTGACGCCGCGCACGCTGTCGTAGTCCAGGCCCAGGCGCGCCATGGCCTGCGGGCGCACGTTGTACATCAGCACGTCGGCGTCGGCCAGCAGCCGCTTGAGCGTGCGCACGCCGTCGGGGTGCTTGAGATCCAGCACCACGCTGCGCTTGTTGCGGTTGGTGTTGAGGAAGATCGCCCCCATGCCTGGGTTGCGGGCCGGGCCGATCTGGCGCACCACGTCGCCGTCCGGTGCTTCGACCTTGACCACGTCGGCGCCCATGTCGGCCAGCGTCTGCGACGCCGACGGCCCCATCAGCACCGAGCTCATGTCGATGATGCGCACGCCGTGCAGCGGAGCCATGGCGCGCGCCTCAGGCATACAGACTCGCACCCGCCATCACCGCTGCGCTGAGCACGCCCAGGTGGTGGAAGCGGTCGCCCAGGCGCAGGTCGATGGCCAGCAGGCGCCGCACCTGATGCGACAGCGCCAGCTCGTCGGTCATGCCGATGCCGCCGTGGATCTGGATCGCCTGCTCGCCGACGAACTGGCAGGCCGCGCTGACCTGCGCCTTCGCCGCCGACAGGCGCAGGCGGCGCTGCGCCGCCGGCGTCTCGTCGATCAGGCATTGCGCCGCCAGCGCCGCCATCGAGCGCGCCAGCTGCCCCTGCGTGTACATGTCCACCAGCCGGTGCGCGATCACCTGGAACGACGCCAGCGGCACGCCGAACTGCTGGCGCGTCCTGGCGTAGTCGCAGCTCGCCTGCAGCACCGCTTCGAGCGTGCCGGCGGCCTCGGCGCAGGCCGCCGCAAGCACCAGGTCGTGCGCCGCTTCGATGGCCGCGCATGCCCCGCCTGCGCGCCCGAGCAGCGCCTGCGCCGGCACTTCGACCGCTTCGAGCCGCAGCTCGGCCAGCGCCTCGCCGGCGATGCCGGCATCGGCTTCGATGTTCAATCCCGCCGCGCCCCGCTCGACGGCGAACAGCGACAAGCCCTCGGGCGCAGCGTCGATGCGCGCCGAGATCAGCAGCCAGTCGGCCGCCGCGCCGCAGGGCACGGCGCACTTCAAGCCGTCGAGCCGCCAGCCGGAGGCGACGCGCACGGCGCGCGTGGCCACGCAGTCCAGCGCGTGCCCGCTGCCGGGCTCGGCATGCGCCGGCAGGATCAGCAGCGAGCCGTCGCACAGTCCGGGCAGCCAGCGCTGGCGCTGCGCGGCGTCGCCCAGCGTCTGCAGCAACTGGGCCGCGGCCAGCGCCTGCGCATAGGGCTCTGCCACGAACTGGCCGCCCATGGCCTCGACGACGGCCAGCGCCTCGAGCGCCGACTGGCCCAGGCCGCCGGCGTCCTCGGCCACCATCGCGCCCAGCCAGCCCATCTCGCCGAAGCGGCGCCACAAGGCACGGTCGAAGTCGGCGTCGGGGCGCTGCTGGCGGCGGTGCCGCGCGAAGTCGCACTGCTGCGCGAGGAAGCGCCTCGCGCTGTCGCGCAGCGCACGGCGTTCCGGGGTCGCTTGCTCCACCACGGGCTCTCCTGTCACAGGCCAAGCTCGTGCTTGGCGATGATGTTGCGCTGCACTTCGTTGGAGCCGCCGTAGATCGACAGCTTGCGCCAGTTGAGGTACTGGCGCACCAGGGCGGCGGGCGGCGGCAGCCCCTGCGCTGCGCCGTCGCGCAGCGGCGCCGGGCTCGCCGCCGAGGCCTCGACCAGCAGGCGCGACAGCTGCTGCGCGATCTCGGTGCCGCGGATCTTCAGGATCGACGGCGCCACGCCGACGCCCTCGCCGGCCTGCGCGGCGGCGATCAGGCGCAAGGTGGTCTGCTCCAGCGCAAGCAGATCGACCTCGGCGACGGCGATGCGCTCGGCGAAGCGCGGATCGTCGAGCAGGCGGCGGCCGCGCGCGTCGGGCGCCGCGGCCAGCTGCTTGAGCAGCGCCAGCTCGCGCAGCGAGCGGCCGATCTTGCCGGCGTTGAAGCGCTCGTGGCCGAGCAGCGCCTTGGCGTAGGTCCAGCCCTTGTTCAGCTCGCCGACGACGTTGCGCAGCGGCACGCGCACCGCGTCGAAGAAGACTTCGTTGACCTCGTGCTGGCCGTCGAGCAGGATCAGCGGGCGCAGCGTGATGCCCGGCGTGTCCATGTCGAGCAGCACGAAGGAGATGCCTTCCTGCGGCCGGGCCTGCGCGTCGGTGCGCACCAGGCAGAACATGCGGTTGGCGTACTGCGCGTAGGTGGTCCAGGTCTTCTGACCGTCGATGACCAGCGAGTCGCCGTCGACGCGGCCGCGCGTGCGCAGCGAGGCCAGGTCGGAGCCGCTGCCGGGCTCCGAGTAGCCCTGGCACCACCAGTCCTCGCTGCGCAGGATGCGCGGCAGGAAGAAGTCCTGCTGCGCGCGTGAACCATGTTTCATCAGCACCGGCGCCAGCATCTTGGGCCCGAAGGCAAACACCTCGGGCGCGCCGGCCAACCAGCACTCCTCCTCGAAGACGTAGATCTGGCGTGCCGCCCAGCCCGTGCCGCCGCGCTCCAAGGGCCAGCCAGGCGCCAGCCAGCCGCGCTCGTGCAGGATCTTCTGCCAGGTCACGTAGTCGTCCTTGGCCAGCGGCGCGTGCGCGAGCACCTTGTCGCGCAGCGCCGGCGGCAGCTCGGCGCGCAGGAAGGCGCGCACCTCCTCGCGAAAGGCGCGCTCCGCGTCGAGGTCGTGAAAGTTCATGGCGCCTCGATCGAGATGTTGTGCTGGCGGATCAGCGCGCCCCAGCGCTCGCGGTCGGCCTTCAGGTAGGCGTCGACCTGGGCCGGTTCCATGGCGGACAGCATCAGCACTCCGGCCTTTGTGAAGGTGGCGCGGAAGGCCTCGTCGCGCGCGAAGCGGGCAATCGCCCCCTGCAGCGTCTTTACCACCTCCGGCGGCGTCGCCGCCGGCACCGCCCAGCCGAGCCAGCTGACGGCGTGGAACTTGCCGTAGCCGGCCTCCTCCAGCGTCGGCACGTCGGGCAGCGAAGGCAGCCGGGAATTCGCCGGCACCGCCAGCGCCCTGAGCTTGCCGCTCTGGATCAGCGGCAGCGCCGCGCCCGGCAGCACGTCGACGTAGAACTGCACCTCGTTGGCCATCAGCGCGGTCAGCGAAGGCGCGCTGCCCTTGTAGGGCACCTCGGTCATCCTGATGCCCAGGTCGGTCTCGATCTTCCTGGCCGTCAGGTACAGCACGTTGCCGCGCCCGAGCGAAGCGAAGTTGACCTTGCCGTCCTGCGCCTTGGCGAAGGCGGCAAACGAGCGCATGTCGGTGGCCGGCGTCTGCAGGTTGGTCAGCGCCACGGTCGGGATCTCGCCGACGATGGCGATCACGCGCAGGTCCTGAATCGGGTCGTAGCTGAGATTCTTCATGACCAGCGGCGTCACCGTCATGTTGCCGTTGGTGGCCATCAGCAGCGTATAGCCGTCGGCCGGCGCCGCGGCGGCCATGCCGGTGCCGATCATCGCGCTGGCGCCCGCCTTGTTCTCGACCACGATGGTCTGCTTGAGCTCGCGGCCCACACCCTCGGCCAGCGCGCGCGCCAGGTTGTCGGTAATGCCGCCCGGCGCATAGGGCACGATCAGGCGCAGCGGCTTGTCCGGATAGGCGAACGCACTGCCCGCCAGCAGCAGGGCGGCCGCAGCGGCCGCGCGCAGGGTCTTGCTCGACATCTTGTCTCCTTTGGTGGTGGGGTGTGGGAGGCCGGTGATCAGCGGCCGGTGAAGCGGGGCTTGCGTCTTTCGCCGAAGGCATTCACGCCCTCGGCGAAGTCCTCGGTGCCAAAGACCACGGCCTGCGCCAGGCTCTCCTTGAGCAGGAACTCGCCGAAGCTGTCCTTGTAGGCGCCGGCCATCAGCGCGCGCGCCAGGCCGAAGGACACCGCCGGCCCGGCGGCGATGCGTCGGGCCAGATCCAGGGCCTGGTCCAGGAAGCCCACGCGCGGCAGCACGCGGCTGACCAGGCCCAGCGCCAGTGCCTCGGCCGCATCGACGCGCCGGTTGCTCAGCAGCAGGTCGTTGGCCTGCACCCGGCCCACCGTGCGCGGCAGGTGGTAGAGCAGGCCCATGTCGGGCAGCACGCCGACGTTGGCGAAGCCGGCCATGAAGTAGGCATCGTCGGCGGCGACCACCACGTCGCCGATCAGCGCCAGCGACAGCCCGGCGCCGACGGCAGCGCCGTTGACCGCGGTGACGACGGGTTTCTCGCATTCGGCGAGCACGCGGATGCTGGCGTGTGTCAGCGCCATGCGCCGGCGCACGCCGACGGTGCTGCGGTCGCTTTGCATGGTGCGCAGGTCGCCACCGGCGCAGAAGACCTGGTCGCAGCCGGTGAGCAGCAGGCAGCGCAGGCTGTCGTCGTCGGCGAAGCGGCGCGCCTGCGCATGCAGCGCCTGCTTCATCTCGGCGCCGATCGCGTTGCGCACCTCGGGGGCGCGCAGCTGCAGCAGCAGCACGCCATCGACCACCTGCGCCTGCAGGACCTCCTGGGTCATGGTGCGTCCTCCTCGACCGCATGGTTGCGGGCACCGAGCAGCGAGATGCCGCCGTCGACCGGGATCAGCGCCCCGGTGACGTAGCTCGCGTCCTCGCTGCCGAGGAACAGCGCCATCGCCGCGATGTCCTGCAGGCGCCCGAGGCGACCGAGCGGCACGCGCCTGGCCATACCTGCGCGCGCGCTGTCGGAGGCGAGCTTGTTCAGCCCGGTGGTACCCTCCACCGGGCCGGGCACGATGGAATTGACACGGATGCCGTGGCTGCCCCACTCCATGGCCAGCACGCGCATCACCTGGTCGACGCCGGCCTTGGCGGCGCAGGCATGCACCTGCAGCGGCGCCGGGTTGTAGGACTGCGGCGCCGATATGTTGATGATCGAGGCGCCGGGCCGGCGCAGGAAGGGGTGCGCCGCGCGCAGCACGTGGAAGGTGCCGATCAGGTCGATGTCGACCACCGCCTTGAAGCCGTTGGGCGACAGCTCCAGCGCCGGCGCGAGGAAGTTGCCCGCCGCGCCGGAGACCAGCACGTCGATCTCGCCCCATTGCCCATGCACCTCGGCCAGCACCTGCTGCACGCGCGCCGCGTCGCGCACGTCGCCGCTCAGGCCGAGCACCGCGCCGCCGTGGCGCGCGAGCTGCTCGCGCGCGCTGGCCACCCGTTCGGCGTTGCGGCTCATCACCGCGACGCGCGCGCCGGCCTGGGCGTAGGCGTCGGCGATGCCCAGGTTGATGCCGCTGGTGCCGCCGGAGACGAACACCGTGCGGCCGCTGTAGTCGTAGCGAGCTTTCATGCGTCGCCCTGCTGTGGATCGGCCCGCCGCGTCTGCACCAGCGCATCGAGGGCGTAGGCGCCCTGCCCCGCCGGCAGGGCCAGCACCGGGTTCAGGTCGATGCTGTCGAGCGTGTCGCGCGCGCGGTGCGCGAACACCGACAGCGCCGACCACATGCGCGCCAGCGCCGCCACGTCGGCCGCCGGCCGGTTGCGCATGCCGCTGAGCACGCCGGCCGCGCGGATCGACAGGATCAGCCGCTCGGCCTCGGCCGCGTCGAAGGG
>DAORHX010000055.1:0-14507 GCA_035438245.1 Rubrivivax sp. | reverse complement strand
CCCCGCGCCGTCTGCCAGTGCGCCAGCGCGTCGCGCGCGGTCAGCACGATCGGCGTCGCGCGGATCGGGCCGCTGCGGGCCGTGGCGGTGTCCTCGGCCGGCCGCCACCACACGATGCGTCCCGCCGCGCACAGCCGGTCGAGCATCGCCGGCGCGTAGTCCTGCACGCGCGCGGCGAGCAGGTCGTCCTCCCACGCCGCTGCGGGTGCGTGGACACCTTCGAGTTGGCGCAGCACGTCGGCCAGCCCGACCTCGCCGGCGCGGCGCTCGTCGGCGTCGTCGCGGGCCAGCTGGTGCCAGCGGAACAGGAAGCGCATGAACTGCGCCGGCGGCACCGGCTGGAACTGCGCACGCTGCCGGTCGCGCGTGGCGCGGTGCATGCGTGCCAGCAGCCGCCGCTCGCACCATTCCTCGTCGCCATCCGGCAAGGTGGGTTGCGTGAAGCGGCCGCGCATCACGCTGCCTTCGGCCTCGAGCTGCAGCAGCGCGGTCTGCACGTGCGCGACGCCCAGGCCCAGCGGCGCGGCCAGCGCCGCCGCCGTCACCGGCCCCAGCAGTTCGAGCCGGCCGCGCAGCAGCTCGCGCAAAGCGCTGTCGCGATCCGGCAGCTCGGTGTGCACCGCGGCGATCGTCGGTGTCAGCGGCGCGCCCGGCCACACCGAGCGCAATTCATGCAAGCGCTCGGCGGCCACCAACAGCCGGCCCGCGCCCACGCTGAGCCAGGCTGCGCGCCGCGCCTGCGCCAGCGTTTCGACGAACTCGGGTCGGTCGATCTCGCCGTCGGCCAGAAAGCCGTGCACGCACAGCGCATCGTGCAGTTCCTCGGCCGAGCCGATCTCGGGCCACGCGTCGGCGCGCACCTGGGCGATCACGGCTAAGTCGAGCCGGCCGATGTCGTGCGCGGTCTGCAGGTCCATCAGCGCCTTCGTCGCCACCGCCCGCGTGCGCCGCTCCTCGGCCGCGCCGTCGTCGAGGAAGGCGTAGGGCCGCGCGTTCAGGATCGCGTGCGCCAGCGGCGATGGCGACGCCAGCTCGCGCGCGATCACCTCGACCTCGCCGCGCTCGATGCGCGCCAGCAGCTGCACGAAGCCGTCGACGTCCATCGCCTCGTGCAGGCAGTCGGCCAGCGTCTGCGCCACCAGCGGATGGTCGGGGATTTCGCGGTCGCCGGCGATGTTTTCCAGGCAGGCCTGCTGCTCCGGGAATACCACGGTCAGCAGATCCTGCGCGTCGCTGCGCTGGAACTGCGGCGGCACGCGGCGCCCGCCGCTCATGCGCCGCACCGCCAACGAGGCGGTGGCGTTCCAGCGCCAGCGCGTGCCGAACATCGGCGCGTCGAGCAGCGCCTGCACCAGCAGCTCGCGCGCCGTGGCGGCCTTCAGGTAGCGGCGCACCTCGTCCAGCGGGAAGCTGTGCGTCGGCCCGAGCGAGAGCACGATGCTGTCCTCCAGCGCACTGGCCTGCAGCTCGAAGTTGAACTGGCGGCACATGCGCTTGCGCAGGCTCAGCCCCCAGGCGCGGTTGATGCGCGAGCCGTGGGGCGAGTGGATCACCAGGTGCGTGTCGCCGACCTCGTCGAAGAAGCGCTCGAAGACGATGCGCTTTTCGGTCGGCAGCACGCCCAGTGCCGCCTTCGATGCGCCGAGGTACAGCGCCAGCTGCTGCGCCGCCGGGCCCGGCAGCCGCAGTTCGTCGCGCAGCCAGGCTGCGCAAGCCTCCACGCCGTCTTCGAGCCGCACTTCGGCCTGCTCGCTCAGCCGCGACACCGCGTGGCTCAACTCGTCGCTGCGCCCCAGGCTCTCGCCGAACCAGAACGGCATCGTCGGCGGCTGGCCGCGTGCGTCCTCGACCAGCACCTTGCCGGTCTCGATCTTGGCGATGCGGTACGAGGCATTGCCCAGCTGGAAGATGTCGCCGGCCAGGCTCTCGAAGGCGAAGTCCTCGTTCAGCGAGCCGATGCGGTGCTCGTCGGGCAGCAGCACCACGTCGACGTCGAACTGGTCGGGGATCACGCCGGCGTTGGTCACCGCCGCCAGCCTGGCGCCGCGGCGCGCGCGCAGCATGCGGTGCACCGCGTCGTAGTGCAGGTAGGCGCCGCGGCGGCCGCGCCGCGTGGCGAAACCTTCGGCCAGCATCTGCACCACCTGTTCGAAAGCCGGCAGCGTCAGCGCGCGGTACGGGTCGGCGCGCGTGAAGCAGGCGTACAGCGCATCCAGCGGCCAGTCCTGGCACGCCACTTCGGCCACCACCTGCTGTGCCAGCGCGTCCAGCGGCTGCGCCGGCACGCGGATGCGGTCGAGCTCGCCGCGCTGCACCGCATCGAGCAGCGCCGCGCATTCGAGCAGGTCATCGAGCGCCAGCGGAAACAGCCGCCCCTTCGGGATTGCGCCGATCGCGTGGCCGGCGCGGCCGACACGCTGCAAGAAGGCGTTGATCGCGCGCGGCGAGCCGAGCTGGCACACCAGGTCGATGTCGCCGATGTCGATGCCGAGTTCGAGCGAGCTGGTGGCCACCAGCGCCTTCAGGCTGCCGGACTTCAGCCGCTGCTCGGCTGCCAGCCGGTGCTCGCGCGCCAGGCTGCCGTGGTGCGCGGCGACATGTTCCTCGCCCAGCCGCTCGGCCAGGTGGCGCGCTGCGCGCTCGGCCAGGCGCCGCTGGTTGACGAAGATCAGCGTGGTGCGGTGCTGCGCGACCAGCTCGGCCAGCCGGTCGTACAGCTCGGCCCAGACCTCGCCCGCCATCACCGCGGCCAGCGGCGAGCGCGGCAGTTCCAACGCCAGGTCGCGCTCGCGGATGTGGCCGGCGTCGATGATCGCCACTTCTTCCCCGCGGTCGCCGACCAGGAAGCGCGCCATCGCATCCAGCGGCTTGAACGTGGCCGACAGGCCGATGCGCACGGGCGGTGCTTCGCACAGCGCCTGCAGCCGCTCCAGAGACAGCGCCAGGTGCGCGCCGCGCTTGACGCCGGCCAGCGCGTGCAGCTCGTCGACGATCACGGTCTTCACCGACTGCAGCATCGCGCGCCCCGATGCCGAGCTGAGCAGGATGTACAGCGACTCGGGCGTCGTCACCAGGATGTGCGGCGGCTGGCGGCGCATGCGTTCGCGCTCGGCGCTGGGCGTGTCGCCGGTGCGCAGCGCGTCGCGGATGCCGGGGTCGGGGAGGCCCATCGCCAGCAACTGCTCGCGGATGCCGGCCAGCGGCTCTTGCAGGTTCTTGCGGATGTCGTTGGACAGCGCCTTCAGCGGCGACACGTAGAGCACGTGGACTTCGTCGCTCAGGCCGCGTTCGAGCCCTTCGACCACAAGGTCGTTGATCGCCGACAGGAACGCGGCCAGCGTCTTGCCCGAGCCGGTAGGCGCGGCGATCAGCGCGTGGCGGCGCTGCGCGGTGACGTCCCAGGCGCGCGCCTGCACCTCGGTCGGCCGGCCGAAGCGTGCCGTGAGCCAGTTTGAGACGGCCGGGTGGAAGGGCATCGGCCATTGTCGCCAGGGCTGCACCGTCACGACAAGTGTGTTGTCATTGCCGGTGCTGTATAAACGCGTCTATACAATCTGAGCCGAGCCGCCATGGAAGAAGCCGTGTTGGACATCAAGCAGTGGGGCAACAGCCTGGGCGTGCGGCTGCCCGCGGCGGTGGCGCGGGCCGCGCGGCTCACGCTCGACCAGCGGGTGCGCGTCAGCGTCGAAGGCGGCCGCGTGATCATCGAGGCGCACGGCGACAAGCCGCTGACGCTGGCCGAGCGACTGGCCCGCTTCGATCCGGCGCTGCATGGCGGCGAGGCGATGCCTGCGGCCCCGGTCGGGCGCGAGGCGTGGTGACTCGTGGCGCGGGCGCGGCAGTCAAGCCGCGCCGCGGCCGCGGCGCCGACTGGGCGCCGGAGCGCCGGCAGGTGATCTGGATCGACTGCAACCCGCAGGCCGGCAACGAGATGCGCGATTTCCATCCGCTGCTGGTGCTGTCGCCCGCTGCGTTCAACCTGCGCACCGGGCTGGTGATCGGCCTGCCGATGACCACGGCGGCGTACAACGCGAGCAATCCGTTCGCGGTGCTCGCCGGAACCACACGCGTGCGCGGCAGCGCGAAGCCGAGCTATGTGCTGTGCCACCAGCCGAAGTCCTTCGACTGGCGTGCGCGTGGCGCGAAACCGCACCCGCAGGGCCTGGTCGACGAAGCCGCCTTTGCCGAGACGTGCGCGGTATTGAATCAGGTCGTCGAGATCGGATAGGTGTCGCGAGGAACAGGCGATCTCAAACGAAGCGAAAGCTCACCGCCCCCAGCGCCCCGTAGTCGGCATGGAAGGTGTCGCCGGCCAGCGCGGTGGTCGGCCGCGTGAACGAGCCGCCGAGGATCACCTCGCCGACGTTCAGCTGCTCGTCGTAGGGCGCGATCTTGTTGGCCAGCCAGGCGACGCCGTTGCCGGGGTGGTTCAGCACCGCGGCGGCCAGGCCGGTTTCCTCGATGACGCCGTTCTTGAACAGCATCGCGCCCACCCAGCGCAGGTCGATGTCGTGCGGGCGCACCGGGCGGCCACCGAGCACGATGCCGGCATTCGCCGCGAAGTCGCTGATGGTGTCGAACACCTTGCGCGGCGCCTTGGTGTCGCGGTCGAACTGCTCGATGCGCGCGTCGATGATCTCGATCGCCGGGCACACGAAGTCGGTGGCGGCGAGCACGTCGAACAGCGTCACTCCGGGGCCCTGCAACGGCTTGCCCAGGATGAAGGCCAGCTCGACCTCGATGCGCGGCGCGATGAAGCGCTGTAGCGGAATGTCGCCGCCGTTGGCGAAGAACATGTCGTCCATCAGCGGCGCGAAGTCGGGCTCGTCGATCTGGCTGGACAGCTGCATCGCGCGCGAGGTCAGGCCGATCTTGCGGCCGCGGATCGTGCGGCCGTCGGCGATCTCCAGCGCCACCCAGGCGCGCTGGATCGCGTAGCCGTCGTCGATGCTCATGCCCGGGTGCTGCTTGGAGAAGTGGCGCAGCGGCGTGCGCGACCTGCGCGCGTCGTACAGCTGGCGTGCCAGTGCGGCGATGGTCCGGGCGTCGAGGGTGCCGCTCATTTCTTGGCGAACAACGGATGCAGGTTGCCCAGCTTGGCGTCGAAGACCTCGGGCCCTTCGTCGACCTGCAGCGTCAGCCCCACCGGGCGCTCGGCCAGCACTGGCGCCAGCTGTTCGCGCACCACCGCGGCCAGCGCTTCGCCGACGGCCCTGTGCACGGCAGCGCTGCGACCACGCGCCATGCGCAGGTTGAAGTACATGAAGGCATGGTCGCCGCTGCCGTCGGCCACCGCGTGGTGGTCGCTGCGATAGGCCAGCACGCGCGTGCCGCCGGTGGGGAAGACCTGCGCGCCGGTCTCGTCGCGCACCGACAGCATCGCGTCGGCCAGGCGGCGGCACAGCTTGTCCATGTCGCAGGCCGCGTCGAGCTGCGGCGTGTAGAGCATCACCAGGTGCGGCATGGGTGCACTCCTACAGGCGCGTGGCCACGGTGGAAAAACCTTCGGCGGTCGAGGCCACCGCCTTCGGTACCGCGCGCCCGTCCTGCGGCGTCACCGGCAGCACCACGTTGATCTGCCCGGTGCCGCTGGCGCCGAAGTACGGCGTGATGATCTCGGCCGGCGCGTCGTAGGCGCTCCAGCCGAGCGCGCCGAGCAGCATCGCGGTGTCGTGCATGAAGCCTTCGCCGTGGCCCTTGGGTGCGTACTCGGGCAGCATCTCGCAGAAGGCCTGCCATTCGCCGGCGCGCCACATGCGGATCACCTCCTGGTCCAGGTGTTCGAGGAAGGGGCTCCAGATCTTGAACGCGAATTCGGGTGCCAGGCCGTTCTGCGCGAAGCGGTGGCTCAACGAGCCGCTGGCCAGGATGGCGACCGTGCCGTCGTAGTGCTGCTCGATCGCCTGGCGCATCGCCCAGCCCAGCCGCGCGCTGTCGTTCAGGTAGTGCACCGTGCACATCGCCGACACCGACACCACCTTGAAGTGCTGGTCGGCGTTCATGTAGCGCATCGGCACGAGAGTGCCGTACTCGGGCGCCAGCGTGGTGGCGTCGTGCGCCAGCGCTTCGACGCCCATCTGGTTGGCGGTTTGCGCCAACAGCTTGCCGAGCGTCGGGTTGCCCGGAAACTCGAAGGCCATGTTGCTGATGAAGTGCGGCAGCTCGTTGCTGGTGTACAGCCCCTTGAAGTGCGGCGCGCAGTTGATGTGGTAGCTGGCGTTGACCAGCCAGTGCGTGTCGAAGACGACGATGGTGTCCACGCCCAGTTCGCGGCAGCGCCGGCCGATCTCGACGTGGCCGTCGATCGCGTCCTGCCGCGTGCCGTGGCGCGGGCCCGGCAGTTCGCTCAGGTACATCGACGGCACATGGGTGATCTTGGCGGCGAGTGCGAGTTTGCCCATGGCGGTCCTTGGTGATCCTTGGTGTCGGCGCGTCAATCCAGCGTGATGCGCGCGGCGCTGATGATGCGTTCGTACTTGTCGATCTCGCTGCCGAGGAAGATGGAAAAGCTCGCCGGCGTGCCGGGCAGGGCGACGATGCCGCTCGTCTCGAAGGCTTGCGCCACCGTGGGGGCCTTCAACGCGGCGTTGATCTGCTCGTTCAGCCGCAGCACCACCGCGTCGGGCGTGGCGCGCGGCGCGAGCACGCCGTTCCACGAGTTCGATTCGATGGCGAGGCCCTGTTCGGCCAGCGTCGGGATGTCGGGCGCGAACGCCGAGCGCTGCAGTGTCGCCATGCCGAGGGCCACCAGCTTGCCGCTGCGCACGTGGGCGCGAAACTCGGGCCAGTTGCCGAACATCACGGTGACCTGGCCGCCCAGCAGGTCCTGCAGCGCCGGCGCCTGGCCCTTGTAGGGCACGTGGATCAGCTTGATGTTGGCCGCGGCTTTCAGCATCTCGCCCGACAGGTGCGCCGAGGTGCCGTTGCCGAAGGACGCGTAGCTGAGCTTGCCAGGCTCCTTGCGCGCCGCGGCCACCAGGTCGGCCAACGAACGCAGCCCGCTGCCCGGGTGTGTGGCCAGCACATGCTCGGACAAGCCCATCAACGCCACCGGGCGCAGATCGCGCCGCGCGTCGTAGGGCAGGTTGCGCACCAGCGACTCATTGGCGGCAAAGCTGTTGGCCACCGTCACCAGGGTGTAGCCGTCCGGCGCGGACCTGGCGACGCTGCCAACGCCGATCACGGTGCCGGCGCCGGGCTTGTTCTCCACCAGTACCGGCTGGCCGAGCGTCTTGCTCAGCTCGGTGGCCGCCAGCCGGCTGACGGTGTCGGTGGTGCCGCCGGGCGGGAAGGGCACGACCAGCTGCACCGGCCTGGTCGGCCAGGCTTGCGCGAGAACCCACGAGGGCGCAGCGCACAAGGGCAGCAGCGCGGTGCCCTGCAGCAGGCGGCGACGCCGCATCGTCAAGCCGTCCATTCGACCGTCCCTTCAAGTGCTCCGAGCCTGCCCATCACGCGTCGCCCAGCGTCACCGCCTGCTGCGCCGCGGTGTTGACCTGCAGCGAGAACACGTCCGGCCGCGCGTAGTGGCCGACGACATCGAAGTCCATCTGGCTCATCGGGATCAGCGACAGGTCGAGTTCCGCGGTCAGCAGCGCGTCCTCGTCGTACACCGGGCCGGCCAGCACCTTGCCCAGCGGGTCGATGATGACGCTGCCGCCGCGCATCAGCACGGTATCGGGCGCTTCAGGCAGGCGGTTGTGCATCTGTTCGGCAGGGAACTGCGAACGCCGCAGATGCTGGCAGGCCGACAGCACGAAGCAGCGGCCCTCCAGCGCAATGTGCTGCATCGTCGACTGCCAGGTGGGGCGGTCGTCGGCGGTGGGCGCGCAGTAGATCGCCACGCGTTGCCGGTACATCGCCATGCGCAGCATCGGCATGTAGTTCTCCCAGCAGATCACCGCGCCGAGCTTGCCCCACGGTGTGTCGACCGCGGCCAGCGTGGAGCCGTCGCCGAAGCCCCACACCAGCCGCTCCAGCGCGGTGGGCATCAGCTTGCGGTGCTTGCCGAGGATGCGGCCATCGGCGCCCAGGTAGACCGCGGTGCAGTACAGCGTGCCGCCGTCGCGCTCGATGATGCCGACCACCACATGCAGGCAGTGCCGGCCGGCGGCCTCGGCCAGCAGGGCGATCTCCGGCCCGTCCATGCTGACGGCGGCGTCGTGGTAGCGCTTGAACTCGGCGCGACCCTGCGGCGTGCGCCCGCCCAGGTAGATGTGGAAGTCGGCCCCCTTCGGGTAGCCGCCGATGAAGGCTTCGGGGAAGACCAGCAACTCGGCACCCGCGCGCGCCGCATCGGCCATCAGGCCGAGCGCGCGCTGCACGGTGGCGGGCGTGTCCAGCAGCACGCTGCTGGTCTGTGCGACGGCGGCGATCGGCTTCATCAGACCCCCCAGTGCGGAATGTGGTGCGAGCCCAGCGACACCGCGATGTTCTTCGGCTCGAGGAAGACCTCGTAGCTCCAGGTGCCGCCCTCGCGGCCGGTGCCGCTGGCCTTGGTGCCGCCGAAGGGCTGGCGCAGGTCGCGCACGTTCTGGCTGTTGACGAAGCACATGCCGGCTTCGATCGCCGCGGCGACGCGGTGCGCGCGGCCGATGTCCTGGCTCCAGACATAGCTGGACAGGCCGTATGGGATGTCGTTGGCCTGCCGCACCGCGTCGGCCTCGTCGTCGAAGGGGATCAGGCAGGCCACCGGGCCGAAGATTTCCTCCTGCGCGATGCGCATCGAGTTCTTCACGTCGGCGAAGACTGTCGGCCGCACGAAGTTGCCGCTGCGCAGCGCGGCCGGCAGCTCGGGCGCGTCGAGCCCGCCGGTGAGCAGCGTCGCGCCTTCCTTCGGCCCCAGCTCGATGTAGCTGCGCACCTTGGCCAGGTGCTGCGGGCTGATCATCGGGCCGATGACGGTGTTGTCGTCCATCGGGTCGCCGACGCTGATGCGCGCCGCACGCGCGGCAAAAGCTTCGGCAAAGCGCTGATAGATCAAACGCTGCACCAGGATGCGGCTGCCCGCGGTGCAGCGCTCGCCGTTGTTGCTGAAGATCATGAACAGCGCGGCATCGAGCGCACGCTCGAAATCGGCGTCGTCGAAGATCACGAACGGGCTTTTTCCACCCAGCTCCATGCTGAACTTCTTCAAGCCCGCGTTCTTCACGATGCGCTGGCCGGTGGCGGTGGAGCCGGTGAAAGAGATCGCGCGCACGTCGGGGTGCGCGCACAGCGGCTCGCCGGTGTCGCGGCCGTAGCCGTGCACGATGTTCAGCACACCCTTGGGCAGCCCGGCTTCGGTGGCCAGCTCGCCGAAGCGCGAGATGCTCAAGGGTGAGAGCTCGCTCATCTTCAGCACCGCGGTGTTGCCGAAGGCCAGGCAGGGCGCGATCTTCCAGGTGCCGGTCATGAACGGCACGTTCCACGGCGAGATCAACGCGCACACGCCCACCGGGTGGAACAGCGTGTAGTTCAGGTGCGTGGGCGTCGGGTAGGTGTGGCCGTCGACGCGCGTGCACATCTCGGCGAAGTAGTGGAAGTTGTCGGCCGCGCGCGGCACCAGCTGCTTGCCGGTCTGGTGGATGGTCTGGCCGGTGTCGCCGGTTTCGATGGCGGCGAGTTCGGCCACGTGCTTCGTGATCAGCTCGCCGAGCTTGTGCATCATCTTCGCGCGCTCGGGCGCGGGGGTTGCCGCCCACTTCGGGAACGCCGCCTTGGCCGCGGCCACCGCGGCATGCACCTCGGCCTCGTCGCCGGCGGCGACTTCGGCCAGCACCTGCTGGTTGGCGGGGTTGACGGTCTCGAAACACTCGCGGCTTTGCACCGCCTTGCCGTCGATCAGATGGGAGATGCGCATGTCGTGCCCTCAGAAACGCAGCGTCCAGACGAAGAAGCCGAGCAGCACCACCGCCGCGAACAGGTCGGTGATCATGGCGAAGCTCTGCACCTTGTTGCGCCCGGCATGCAGCGCGTGCTGGATGCCGGCGGCCGCATAGAAGATGCCGCCGACCAGCGCCAGCGGCGGTGTCCACGACGGCGCGGCCAGCGTGGCGATGCCGCCGATGCCCAGCGCCAGGTTGGCGAAGCCCAGCTCGCGCACGATCACCAGGTTGGCTTCGCCCTCGAGGCCCAGGATGGCCTCGGCGGTGTAGCGCGGCTGCAGGATCTGCCGCAAGCCGGCGGCGAACAGGCGCACGCCCACCATCCAGAAGACGAACCACTTGCCGGCCACGGCCAGGTCCGGCCGCAACCCGGCTTCGTTGAAGATCGATGCCAGCGGCAGCACCAGCATCAGCAGCGAGATCATCAGGAAGTACATGCGCGCCCCGGGTCGTCGCCGACGATGGTATTGGACAGCCGGCCCAGGCCGTCGATCTCGCACACCACCTCGTCGCCGGCATCGACATTGACCACGCCTTCGGGCGTGCCGGTGAGGATCAGGTCGCCGGGGCGCAGCGTCATGAAGCTGCTCAGGTACTCGATCAGCGCCGGCACGTCGTTGATCAGGTCGCGCGTGTTGCCCTGCTGCTTGAGTTGGCCGTTGACGTAGGTGCGCAGCCCCAGCGCGTGCGGGTCGCGCACGTCGGCGGCATCGACCAGCCAGGGGCCGAGCACGGTGGCGCCATCGCGGTTCTTCACGCGCAGGTTCGGGCGGTACCAGTTCTCCAGGTAGTCGCGCACCGCATAGTCGTTGGCCACCGTGTAGCCGGCCACATGCGCCATCGCGTCGGCGGCGAGCACCTTCTTCGCGCTGCGGCCGATGACCACGCCCAGCTCGCACTCGTAGTGCATGAAGCTCGCACCGGCCGGCCGGCGCGTGAAGCCGCGGTGGCCGATCAAGCTGTTGGGCCCCTTCAGGAAAGCCAGCGGCTCGTCCTTGGCGCTGAGGGTCAGCTCCTTGGCCAGCTCCTTCGCGTGGTCGGCGTAGTTGATGCCCAGCGCGATGATCGTGCCCGGCTGCAGCGGCGGCAGCCACACCACCTGGTCCTCGGCCAGCACCCGGCCGTCGGCCAGCCGCAGGCCGTGTTCGTGCGGCACCGCGTGATGTACTGCGCCGGCGTAGGCCACGCGGGCGCGCTTCATGCCGCGTCCTCCGCCACCAGGGGGTTGTCCAGCGCGCCGATGCCTTCGATTTCGATGCGCACCCGCTGCCCGGCCCGCGCGCGCGGCGCCCCGGCGGCCACGCCCAGCATCAGCACGTCGCCGGCGGCCAGCGTCATGAAGGCGCTGACTTCGGCGATCAGCCGCGCCACCGGGCGCTGCATGCCCGATGTCGATGTCCGATGCACCACCTGGCCGTCGACGCTGACCTGCACCGCCAGCGCGTCGGGGTCGGCCACCCGCCGCGCGGCGACCAGCCACGGCCCGATCGGCAGGAAGCCGTCGCGGCACTTGAAGCGTAGCGACGGCCGGTAGAACGAGTCGTGCGGCACGCTCAGGTCGTTGCACACGGTGTAGCCGGCGACGCAGGCGAGCGCGTCGGCCTCGGCCACGCGGCAGGCATCGCGGCCGAAGACGATACCCAGCGTCGCGCCGATCTCGACCTCATCGACACCGGCCGGCACCACCACCGCGTCGCCGTCGCCGGCGAAGGTGTTGCGCGGCTTGATGTACAGCACCGGCGCCTGGGGCGGCGCCTTGTACGGCGGCCGGTGCACCGCATCGCCGAGCGCGGCCAGCGCCGCGCGATGGTTGAGCAATGTGCCGTAGACCGTGCCCAGCGGCAGCGCATCGTGCAGGCCGGGCCCAGGTGCGAGTGCGAGTGAGTTCACTAACATGTGTGTGATTAGAGCATCGGCGGCGGCTGCGTGTCAATCGCTGCATGCCGCCGCCGCGGGTATAGTCCGCGGCGATCACTTACATCGAAGCGAACTTCAGTTCCAGCCATGCCCGACGCCCCCAGCCGCCGCAACCTCGCGCTGCTGCTGCTGCGCGCGCGCGAAGGCGTGATGGCGCACTTTCGCGCCATCCTCACGCAACACGGCTTGACCGAGCAGCAGTGGCGCGTGTTGCGCGCCCTGCTCGAGACCTCGCCGCTCGAGCCGCGCCAGATCTGCGAGACCTGCCAGCTGCTCAGCGCCAGCGCCACCGGCGTGCTCGCGCGCATGGAGGAGCTGGGCCTGGTGCGGCGCGAGCGCATGGCCGAGGACCAGCGCCGCGTCCTGGTGTCGATCACGCCCAAGGCGCGCGCGCTGGCGCGGCGCATCACGCCGCTGGTCGAGGCGCAGTACGCCGAGCTCGAACGGCGCATCGGCGGCGCGCTGCTGGCCGAGGTCTACGACAGCCTCGACCGGCTGCTGCTGCGGCTGGGTACCGACGCCGCCTGAGCCCACGCTCGTTACACTCGCGCCCTTCCGTTTTCCCGGCTTCGTCGATGGCTGTTGTTTCCCGTTCCGGCGCCCCGGCCACTGCGGCCTTTGCACTTCGAAGCGCCGCGCTGACCCTGGTGTCCGTGCTGCTCAAGACCACCGACCTGGGCCGACTGGCCGAAGAACTCGACGCAGGTATCGGCGCCACGCCGGACCTGTTCGACGACGATCCGGTGGCCATCGATCTCGCGCCCATGCGCGAAGCCGCCGAGACCATCGACTTCGAGGCCTTGATCGCGCTGCTCAGGCGGCACCGCATGCGGCCGATCTTCGCCAGGGGCGGCAGCCCGGCGCAAATGGCCGAGGCCTCGGCGGCCGGCCTGGCCGAGGCTCCCGAAGGCACTTTGCCGGCGCGGGCCGAGCCGACGGCGCTTGACGTGCCGGCCGCCGCGGCGCCCGCATCGCCAGTCGCACCGCAAGCCGTGGCCACGCGGGTCATCGACAAGCCGCTGCGTTCGGGCCAGCAGGTCTATGCGAAGGGCGGCGACGTGGTGGTGTTGGCCGCGGTGAGCGCCGGCGCAGAGGTCATCGCCGACGGCAGCATCCACGTCTACGCACCGCTGCGCGGCCGCGCCATCGCCGGCGCCAAAGGCTGCGAGCAGGCGCGCATCTTCACGACCTGCATGGAGGCGCAGCTCGTCTCCATCGCGGGCACCTACCGCACCACCGAGGTCCCTTGGCCCGCCGAAGTGCTGGGCCAGCCCGCGTCGGTGCGCCTCGAGGCCGACCGGCTCATCGTCGAGCCGCTGAAGGCTTGATTCGTTTCTGTTCGATTTCGAAAGGACTCCATCCCGATGACCACCAAGATCATCGTCGTCACCTCTGGCAAGGGAGGGGTCGGCAAGACCACCACCAGCGCCAGCTTCGCGGCGGGCCTGGCGCTCGCCGGCCACAAGACTGCCGTCATCGACTTCGACGTCGGCTTGCGCAATCTCGACCTGATCATGGGTTGTGAGCGCCGCGTGGTGTACGACCTCATCAACGTCATCCACAACGAGGCCAACCTCAACCAGGCCCTGATCAAGGACAAGCAGTGCGAGAACCTGTTCGTGCTGGCCGCCTCGCAGACGCGTGACAAGGAGGCGCTGACGCAGGAGGGCGTCGAGCGCGTGCTGAAGGATCTCGCCGGAATGGGCTTCGAGTACATCGTGTGCGACTCGCCCGCCGGCATCGAGACCGGCGCGCTGATGGCCATGCACTACGCCGACGAGGCGCTGGTGGTCACCAACCCCGAGGTCTCGTCGGTGCGCGACTCCGACCGCATCCTCGGCATGCTGGCCTCGAAGACCCAACGCGCGATCGAGGGCAAGGAGCCGATCAAGGAACACCTGCTGATCACCCGCTACAACCCCCACCGCGTCCAGGGCGGGCAGATGCTGTCGCTGACCGACATCCAGGAGATCCTGCGCATCCCGCTGATCGGGGTGATCCCCGAGTCCGAGGCGGTGCTGGACGCGTCGAACCAGGGCATTCCCACGATCCACCTGAAGGGCAGCGACGTGTCCGAGGCCTACAAGGACGTGATCGGCCGCTTCCTCGGCGAAGCCAGGCCGATGCGCTTCACCGACGCCGTGAAGCCGGGCTTCTTCAAGCGCGTGTTCGGCGGCGGGAGGTAAGCGCTCATGTCCTTCCTGTCCCGTTTGCTGGGCGAAAAGAAGCCCACCGCGACCCTCGCCAAGGAGCGGCTGCAGATCATCCTGGCGCACGAACGTTCCGGCCGCGGCCGCTCGCGCCCCAACTACCTGCCCGACCTGCAGCGCGAGCTGGTCGCGGTGATCTCGAAGTACGTGGCCATCAAGGCCGACGACATCAAGGTGAACCTGGAGCGGCAGGACCACCTCGACGTGCTCGAAGTGAAGATCGAGCTGCCGGACGCCGCCGCGAAGTAGGGCGCCCGCTCGGGCGCGCCGGAATGCTTCACGGCTCCGAGGCCGCGGAATCCGGTCGCCAGCGGCTTCGGCGTGCCGGCCGGGCGTGTGCGCCGCCGATGCCGTTCAAGCGCCGGCGGTCGCGGGCGCGGCCGCCTCGTACGCGGCGCGAAAGCGCGGTGCGAAGTCCTGCAGCGTCGTCGGCGTCAGCTCGACCGCCCCGGGCAGCGTGGCGCTGTGCGTGCCGCCCGACAGCCAGCGCGCCATTTCGGCCATGCATTCGGCG
>DAORHX010000054.1:0-14766 GCA_035438245.1 Rubrivivax sp. | reverse complement strand
GCGCTGCGGCCGATCTGCCCGCCGCGCATCACGTTCTCCTGCACGCGCTGGAAGGTGCTCCACAGGCTGCGGCCCTGGTCTTCGGGCCGGCGCGCTTCGACCAGCTGTTCGGCGGTGATCGGCACCGGCGGCTGGCCTTCGGTGCGCTCGCCGAAGCGCAGGGCGAGTGCCGCGGTGGCGAAGGCGCCCTGCTCTTCGGGCTCCAGCGTCAGCGCCTTCATGCCTTCGGCCGAGGCCTGCGCGGCCTCGAACTCATCGAGCACGCGAAACGCACCTTCGATCACCTCGCCCTGCACATTGCCCTTGTGCGGGATGCGGATGTCCTCGACCACCTTGCCGACGACCAGGCCATTGCAGCAGACGAAGCGGAACATGCCAGCCAGCATCTGGTAGCTGCTGGCGCCGTCGTGGCTGTTGATGAGGATGATCTCGTTGGCTTCGGGCCGGGTCTGCACCTGCCCCGCGTGGCGCATGCGGATCATGTGCTTGGTGTATGCCGCCTTGCCTTCGACGCGGCTGGCGCCCTGCGCGACCATGAAAGGCTCGAAGCCCTCGCGCTTCAGGCCGCGCAGCACCTCGATGGTGGGGATGTAGGTGTAGCGCTCGGAGCGGCTGGCGTGCTTGCCCTCGGCGAAGATGGACGGCGCCGCGGCGCGCATCTGGTCTTCGCCCAGCGGCTGCTCGGCGCGCAGGACGCGGGTGTTGCGCGTGAATCGCGTGGCGAGTGCGGGTGTTGAGTACATGTCGGTTCCTTCAATCGTTGATGGACGATGGGGCGCAGCGTCTGGCTGCGCCCGCGAGTGGTTCAGAACGTGATCGGGTCGCCGCGCTCGTCGAGCTCGGCCTGTGCGGTGGCCTTGCGGCCCTTCGTGCCCTTGCCCTTCGCGGCCGGCCGGGCCGGCAGCGGCGCTTCGCCCTTCTCCGGTGCCGCGCCGTTGCCGCGCAGCGCCTCGCTCTCGGCCTTGGTGTCGAGGTAGTCGATCTCCTCGGCGGTGAAGGCCATGGCGTAGACGGTCTCGCCATCGCGCTCGTAGTTGTTGTTCTGCACCCGGCCGACGACGTTGACGTGGCTGCCCTTGCCCAGGTACTGCGCGGCGTTCTCGGCCTGCTTGCCCCACAGCGTCCACTGGATGGCGGTGGCCTCCTCGCCGCGGTTGTCGCCGCTGCCCTTGCGGGTGTTGCTGATGGCGGTCAGCGTGGCCTTGGACACCGGGCCGTCGCGGCCCTGCACGGAAGCCAGGCGCACGGCCGAAGCCAGATGCGCGTTGCGTTGTTCGACTCGAACGAAAGCCATGATGAACTCCTCATCGGAAGGACCCGCCGCATCCGTCCTGGCTGCTGAAAACTGATCCTTCTGCTCGGACCCTTCGCTCCCGCCCCTGGGGCGGGCGGGGGGTGGGGGTTGAATCGGCGGGCGCGAACATGACGACGGTGGACCGGTTTGCCGGCCCACCGCATCGAAGATCCCCCCACAAGTCCCCCTCGTATCGGACGGGGGCGCCGTTGGGGGGATCGCGGTGGGCGGCAAGCCGGGCGCCGCAAAGCGCGCGTGCAGCTCAGAGGGCCCGAGCCCCGCGGCCGGTGTGACAGGTCTCCTGGCGCAACGGCCGCAGCGAGCGGCCCGCCCACGTCATCGAGGACCGGCGCCTGAAGCGATCGGCGTGCCACCAAGCGGACCGCAGGGCAGCGACTGGCGCGTCGGTCGAGCCGGTCCGAACCAGCCAGGAGTTCAGGCCTTCAGCGGCCCGGCATCGGGCGTGGCGGGTGACCGGGGGGACGATCTGGCCGGTGCGAAGCCCACGCAGCGCAGCGTCGTGGGCGCAGCGCCGGTCAGTTCGTCAAGCGCGCTCGTCGTTCACGCGCAGCGTGAAGGAAGCCATAGCCCGCGATCCCCGGGCACGGGAACGGCCGCTGTCGTCGGCCCTGCCGGCAACGCCGGCCACTTCCCCGTATTCCGGCTGATCGGCCTTGCGATGAAGGTGAAGGCTTGATCGCTGCATCGGCGAGCGCACCGGCAAGGCCGCCAGGCTGCAGTCCGGCGACATGCTGCACGCCAATGGGGTGGAGCTTGGCGGCGAGCCCGCGTGAGGGATGGCAGCCCGACAGGGGCGAGACGCCGGGCTTCTGCCAGCGGCTCGACGCGCAGCGCAACAGCCCGGCCCCGCGCAGCGGGGACACGCCCGGACCTCGGTCCACTAGCCCAGCGATGATCGCTTTCATGACTGCACCCACCAAACGGTCGTCCTGCCTTCGCAGCCGGTATCAATGCCGCATACCTGCCGATCAACGCCCGCTGGCTGGCTTTTGACGGCAAGGAGCCGACTTTCGGACGGGCAGCCTTATGGAGTTGCAACGGGCATTCGGTGCGGGGCTCGAGAATATGTTTAGGGACTCGCGGCGTCATGTGCATCGGCCGCGGGACGGTTCGGCTCCGGCTCGGCCAGCGCGCGCAGCAGATGCTGGAATTGCGGCGACTCGCGCAGCAGGCTGCCGCCCACCGCCCTCAAGCGGTCGATCGTCTGCTCGGGCAGGGCCAGGGTGGTCGGCAGGCCGAGAAAGAACTCGCGATCCGCTGCGTCGGAGATACCGGCAAAGTCCAGCACGATCGGATAGAACTCGATGTCCGGCCCCGGCGCCGGCTGTCCAGGAAGCCGCCTCGACCTCAGCGCGCGCAGTTCGCCCTGGAGCCGCCAACGCTCGATCATCGATTCCATCAGCACGATCTCGTCCATCGAGTTGTGATCGATCGGCACGCTGGTGGATTGCAGGATCGCTTCGATGATGTTCGGGCCAGCGGGTGAGCGGTCCCAACCGACCTGGGGATTCGAAAGCGAGTTGACGACGATCACCGCCACGCGCCGCACATGCCCGCTGGCCAGCAACAACCGGAAGTCCTCTCGCAACTGCAGCAATTCGAGCAGGTCCATGATGGCGCGCAACCCGAGGTTGTCGGACACACCGCCGTCCACCAGATGCAGCCACGGCCGCTTCGTGCCGTCCCCGAGTTCGCGCAGCTGCTTGACACGCTGGTTGAGGGACAAGGTGGACGCGGTGCTGTCTTCGGCCGCCTGCCTGGCCCACTGCGGCAACTGCATGCCGCAGGTTCCGCCCCAGTTGGTCAGGGTCACCGGCGCGAATGCCACGGGCACGGCTGAAGAGGCCGTCGCCGCCAGGGCCAGGCGCGTCGACGACAGATCGGCGCACAGCAGGTCGAAGATGTCCTGTACGAAAAGAAAACGGTAGCCGGTCGCAAACTCGGTCGACGACGCCAGGATCAGCGGTCCGGGCTTGCCGGCGAGGTCACCGAAAGTGGCACCGTTGAACAGAATCGCGTCGTAGTAGTCGGCGGCCAGGTCGGAGCGCGAGAAGCCGCCGAACATCATTCCCGGCCAGTTGATCGGGTTGAGCACGTCGTTGAGCAGCGCCTGTTGCACATCGCGCTCGAGGAAGCGCGGCTCGAACTCGCTGAACAGCCGTTCACCCAGCAGGCCGTAGGCGAGTGCGGTGAAGGAGCCGCCGGACACGCTCGAAATGGCGTCGACGTGATCCAGCATGCGGGTCTTGCGCCCGCCGCGGACGACGACCGTGCCGCGCAGTTCCTCGAGCACGCCGTACGAAAAGGCTGCCGCTCGTGTGCCGCCGCCGGAGAACGCGAGCAGCAGCAGCGTGTCGGGATAGTTGCGCACGACGCGCTCGAGTTCGGTCCTCACTCGATAGCCGGCCGAAGGGTCGACATGCTCGATGCGCACCTGCTCCAGCCGCGTGGCGCAGCCGGCCAGACCCGTCGCCAGCATGCATGCGGCCAGTGCACGTCTCGCGGTCCACGGCATCGATGTGCGCCGCCGAGGCTGGACGTACCTATGCCGGCGACCCGCAAGCCGCGGACGAAGGCAAACTGCAGACGCGAGGACAGCGGCGAGGTTCATGGGCCCGGACAGGCGATGTCCCGAAAGCATAGCCGTCCTGAATCTGCCGTCTCGGCCGAGACATCGACCCAGACTTGCTTCTATTTCGGCAGGGCCTGCGACGATGCCGTTCGGACAACCCGGGCTGAGGGTGTCACTTACCCAGCGCCGAGAGCGGCACATTGATGGTGAGGAAGACGCTGCCGCCCTCGGTGCGGTTCTCGACCGCGAACTCATAGTAGGCCCGCAGGTTCGTGTAGATGGGCACGCCCCCGATGTTGAAGTTGTAGCCGATCTGGGGTCCGATCGCGAAGCTGCGGCTCTTCATCGAGCCAAGCTCGGGCGGCTGTCCTTTGTCGGCGGTCAGCTGCACGTACGCGTAGCCGACGGCGCCAACGAAGAGCTGCTCGTTCAGGAAGCGCGACACGCCGGCATCCAGATGCGAGTCGATGCCGTTGGTGTAGTGGGTGTCGCGGTTCTCGAAGTTGTACGTCAGCCCCGCGGTCGCGGAGAATTCCCAGCCGGTCTGGGTGTCGAGGTAGGTGTAGGCGCCGCCGGCGTCGATCGCCGCATGGCCGATGCCCAGGTTCGAGAGGCGGTCGGGGTCGTAGCTGCCCACCGGAATTGCACCGGTCAGATAGGCCATCCCGTTGTGCAGGCCCTGGTTCCAGAACAGCTGCGCCATCGGAAAAAGGTCGCCGAAGCCGCTGACCTCGTCGGACTCGCGCAACGAAGCGCCCGGCAGAACAAGCTGCGCCGAGGTCTTGTTCCAGCCCGGAAAAAACGCGAGCGACAGGCTCGGGCGAGCGCCGAGCACGGTCGTGTCGGCCGCCCAGGTCGGCGAGAAGAACTGCGCGCAGAAGTCGGTGTCGAGGCCGGAGCGCAACTCGCCGCCGCGCTTCAGCACCTTGTCGGCTCCGGCGCTGCCGGAATAGCAGTAGCTTTGCATCGGCAGCGAGAAGCCGGGTGCCGGCGCGATGGCTGCGAAGCTGGCGTACTGTCCGGGCAGCCAGAAGCTCACCCCGCCCTCGTCGGCGCGTGCCGGCGCTGCCGCCGTGGTGCACAGGGCCGCCAGCAGGATCGCCGCCTTGCCCTGCATCGAGCCGCCCTGCATCTACCGGCGCCCGTCAGCGCTTGGCATAACCCGCGAAGTCCTTGCTACCTGGAGCGATGTTCGGGTACTCCTTGACGCTCTTCCGGTACGCTCCCTCGAGCTCGAGCATCGGCGCGAAGAGCCACGCCATCGTCAGCTCGGTATTCCAGAGGTTGAAGTCCTCGTGCGGGTCGTTGGACAGATTGAAGAACTGCGGCAGCTGAAAGTCGACGGCCGCCTGATCTAGCGTGCCCATCGCCGGATCGCGGAAGCCCCGCTTGACCATCTTGTAGTAGCGCCACTTGATCGACATCAGATCGCCGTCGACGCCGAAGAACATGTAGTGTTCCCGGCCCGACGAATCGCTCTGCCCCAGCAGCAGCTCGGAGAAATCGATGCCGTCGATCGGACGGTCCTTCGGCACCCGCTGGGAGTTCCCGGTCATCGCCGCCAGCGTCGGCAACCAGTCGACCGCTGCGACGATCTCGTTGCTCACCTTGCCTGCAGGCACCTTGCCCGGCCAGCGGACGATCGCCGGGACGCGCATGCTGCCTTCGTACGGCGTGTAGAAGAAGTTGCCGCGGAAGGGCCCGTTCGATCCACCCACCCCGCCGGCGTTGGCCGACACGCCGCTGGTGGCGTTGTCGCTGCTCAGCACGAAGATCGTGTTGTTCTCGACACCCGCTTCCTTGACCGCCGCCATCACCTGCCCAACCCGATGGTCCATCTCGGCGATGCAGTCGGCGTACACGCCGCTGTGCTTCAATGATTTGCCGACGAACTCGGGGTTGCACGCCACCGGCGGGTGCATTTCGGAGTAGCCGAGATAGACGAAGAACGGCTCCTTCGCGGCGGCCTGCCGCTTGATGTACTCGACCGTCTTCGGGATCAGGTACTGCCCGTCGATGATCGGCCGCACCTTCATGTCGAGGTCCATGACGACCTTGGAGGCCTCCCCCTTTCTGCCCTCGAGAACGTGCGGCGGGGCATTCAGGGCTTCGGTGATGCGGCGCTCCCTGAAGATCTCCTTGACCATCGCGTTGTACAGCGGATAGCTGGTGAAGCCGGACTCGTCCCAGCTGTTCGGAATCCCCCACCATTCGTCGAAGCCCTGATCGTTGGGCAGGCGTCCCTGGATGTTGCCGAGATGCCACTTGCCATACAGCGCCGTCTTGTAGCCGCCGTCCGACAGCAGTTCGGCGATGGTGTATTCCCAGGGGTTCATGCCGGCCGGGCCGCCGTCCGCCGGCGGCAGCACGTTGTAGGTGCCCGAACGCACCGGGTGGCGTCCGGTCATGATCGCCGAACGCGTCGGCGTGCACTGCACCTCGACGTTGTAGTTGTTGAAGCGCATGCCTTCGGCGGCCAGCCGGTCGATGTTCGGCGTGGCCACCTGGCCGCCATAGACGCCCCAGTCGCCCCAACCCGTGTTGTCGACGAGGAAGAAGACGATGTTCGGCTTGCTTTGTGCCGGCGCGCTCTGCCCCTGTGCCTGCGCAGGCTTTGGAGACTGGAATGAAACGGCAACGCACAGCAATGCCGCAATCAGCGGTGCGAAATTCATCGAAGCAGATCCCCCCGGTTCGTGGACAGTCTGGTTTTTGTCGTAACTCCCGCGGGTGCCAGGCGATCTCGAGCGGCACCGCGCGGTGGTAGCGGCCACGAGCCCGGTGGCGAATGCCGACGTTCGGGCTCGAACCCCTACGGCGACAGGCTAGCAAGATGTCGACCAGCGTTCGTTACCATTTCGCGCCATCGACGAGACGCCAACTCGTCTCGCCGGCGTCTCGCGATGCCTCCCGGAGATCACCTTGCGACCCGTTCCCCTGGTCAGAGCTGCGCACTTCAATGGCTATCTTGCCGTTCTGCGCGAGCACGGGGTCCCCGTCTGGGGCAGTCTGCGCCGTGCGGGTCTTCCGGCCACCACCGAAGAAACGCCGGATCTGTATCTCAGCCTGCCCAGGATCATGGACTTCATCGCCGCCCACGACGGCGAGCGCGGCGCGATGGAGCTGGGCTTCCTCGCCGGGCAACGCGCAACGCTCGAAGGACTGCGGCCCGAGTTCCAGCGCGCGATCCTGAATGCACCGAGCGGCCTCGCGCTGTTGCAGGCACTCCTTCTGCACCGCAAGGGCGAGGACACTTCGGCATTTAGCGCGGTCTATCCGGAGGGCGGTTCGTTGCGCGTGGTTTGCGATCAGCCCGGCATCGAGGACAGCGACGCACTCGTCTGCGCCGAATGGATGAACTTGCAGGCGGTCATCTCGATCACGCGCATCGTGGCCGGTGCAACCTGGTGCCCGGAAGAAATGACCTTCATCTCCCGCGTCGCCCCGCATGATGCCGCGCGGGAGGTGTTCTCGAACACGCGAATCCTGACGTCGCGAGCGCACACCTCCGTGCTGGTTCGACGCGAGGAGCTGAGCAGACCCTGCGACCCGGCCGTGGCAGCGCAAGCCGACGACCCGGTCGGGCCGATGGAAGCCGACCACGCGACGAGTTCGCTCGACACCATTCGCGAAATCGTCAAGCCGTACCTGCGCGACAAGCCGCTCCGGCTTTGCGAACTGGCCGAGCTGCTCGGCACGAGCGAGCGAACGCTGCAGCGGCACCTCGCCGAACAGGGGGTGAGCTACTCCCGTGTCCTCGACGAGGCCCGGTACCAGGTGGCCTGCGACATGCTGGCCAACGGCGACATCAAGATCGGCGAGATCGCCTTTGCCGCGGGCTATCAGAACCCGTCGCATTTCTCGCGTGCCTTCCGGCGCTTGGCTGGCCTGTCCCCGATCGAATACCGCACGTTCGCCCTGACTCAGTGATTGATTGCTTCTGGGTGCGAACCAAGGCGGTGATCCACAAGAACGGCTTGACCGGCGGTAGCGCGTCGACAGTCCGTCGCTTCCCACTCAGGCTCTGCCCGCGGCCCTTCCGTTGCCGCTCGCCAACGTCGGCTCGAGGGTCGCCGATTTTCGGAAGCCAATCGCTTGAAGGTCGACCGGGCGGCACTCGGTACGATCGGGCATGCGCCGTCGAGCGATTCGCCGATGATCACGGTTCAACCTCTTGCGCGCCTGCGTGCGCTGCTGCGCCGCGGGCATGCACTGCTGCGCGGCGACTACTGGTTTCCGCACGTGCCTCTGGCGCTGGCCATGGCCGCCGGGGGCCTGTTGCTGCTGCGACTGAACTTCTCCGGCAGCTGGCAGCAGTACGCGGATGCGCTGGTGCATCGCCACTTCGGTCTCCCGCAACAACTGCTGCCTCCGCTGCTCATTGGCAGCGGCATGCTGATCATGGCCATCGGACTGCTGTGGCGCTCGCGCCTCGCGTGGACCATGGCGCTGCTGCTGGTGTTGACCGGTACCGCCAGCCTGCTGCTGGGTCGGCATTCGGGCCAGCAGGCGCTGCTGGCGTATTTCGTGCTGGTAACGGTGGCGCTGTTCATCGCCTGGCGCCAGTTCGACCGCAGCAGCGTCGCGGCCAGTACGTTGTTCGCCGTGACCTCGGTAGTGATGCTGCTGACCTACGCCACCTTCGGCGCCTACTACATGGGCCGGGACTTCCAGCCGGCGATCGACGACCTGATCACGGCGTTGTACTTCGCGCTGGTGACGATGAGCACGGTCGGCTACGGCGACATCGTTCCGCAGACGTCTGAAGCCAAGCTGTTCGCCCTGTCGATCATCGTGCTCGGCGTGGCGGTGTTCGCCACGTCGCTGACAGCGGTCGTTGCACCGATGGTCAGCAACAGCCTGCAACGCATCGTCAATCAGAAGGGGACGCGCATGAAGCGGGAGCATCACTTCGTCGTCATCGGCAACGGCCCACTGGCCATCAACACGGCGCGTGAACTGACGCGTCGCGGCCATCCCGTGACGCGCGTGCTGCGCAAGGCGCCCGACAACGACCAGCCGCGTGAAGGTGATGCCGACCTGGTGGTGGGCGACCCGAGCAACATCGAGGTGCTGCAGGAAGCCGGCGCGCACCGCGCCGAGGCCGTGCTGGCGATGATGGTCGACGATTCGGAGAACGCCTTCGTCATCCTGGCGGTCAAGGAACTCGGCGGCGGCGCGCGCACCGTGGCGGCAGTCAACGATTCGGCGAACCTCGGCCGCGTCAAGCTGGCGCAGCCGGACGTGCTGATCTCGCCGCAGGTGCTGGGCGGCGAACTTGTCGCGATGGTGCTCAGCGGCGAGGAAGTCACGCCGGACTTCGTGATGAAGCATGTGTTTCAGCGCGACGGCGAGCGCCCTGGCGACACCTGATACGCTGCCGCGTTCAAACACATGAGAGCAATTTTCGCATCCGGCGTCTTGCTGTCGTTTCGATTGGCGCATGTTGTTTGCGCCGACTCGGCACACCGGCCGTCGCGAACAGAAAGCGCCAACCGAGCAACAGCCATGCCGCCGTCAGCCGTCGCCCGCTTCAGCGTCCGGCGACCGGGATCGTCAGCGTCGGCATGCCGCCCAGCGAGTGATCCGGCAGCTGCGAATCGACCACCAGCCGCATCAGCGTGAACCACTGCTTGCTGTACAGGTCGTCGTCGGCGATCCAGAACCAGCGGCCTCGATACTGCGTGACCACCCGGGCGCCGGCCTGCTCGGCCCCGCTGACGCGAATGCGAAATCCGTTGCCGGCCGACCCGGGCGCGGACACGGGCATGGCGCCGGGGCTGTCGGCTGGAAGCTCCACCGCCGCCGCGGCGATGCGCACCAGGTCCAGCACCGTGCGTGTCTGCAGCACCAGCGTGTTCGGCGGCGGCGCGCCGAGCGCGGCCTGGACCGGCACGACGAGATCGTCGCCCTCGCGCTCGGGTTGCCGGATGCCGGCCAGCTGCAGCAGGCGCTGCGCTTCGCGCGTGCTGTGCGGCGAATAGCCGTGCAGCACCATGGCGAAGCCCGACTGCGCGCCGGCCAGGCGTGCCCAGTACAGGCTGCCGCTGCGCTGCAGACGACTGGCCAGCGCGACGAACTCCTCGTGCCGCGGGTCTGTGACGATCGCCGGCGGTTCCGGGAAATCGGGGCTGCGCAGGTCATTGATACGGCGCACCAGCATGCGCCAGGCCAGCTGCGGTTCGTGCGTGCTGCCGATCAGCAGGATCGCCCGCTCCAGCGGCACCGGCGCGGCGAACTGGCGCAGCAAGTGGTCGCCGCTGACCGGCACGAAGGAGATGGTCGGGTTCTGCTCGGTGCCCAGGGTCGCGGCCAGCGGCACCAGGTTGCCGGCGTAGTTGTTCGATGGACCGATGCCGGCGTTCAGCGTGCCGCTGGCCGTGACCGTGACGTTGGACGTGACCGCGGCCACGTTGAGGAAGCCGATGCTGTCCGAGTAGCGGCTGCGCACCACGTTTTGCAGCAGCTGCGCATCGCTGGTGTTCAGGATGGCATCGTTGTACGCCGGGCGGCCGCTGCGCACGATCTCCGGCCCGAGCCAGGCGCATCCGCCGAGCAGCGAAAAGGCCAGGCAGGCCAGCGCGCGCGCACTGCGCCTGCCCGGCCGCAGCAGGTCGACACCGAACATCGACCGCCTGGGCCGCATCAGTCGGCCACCGCCGCCCGGTAGGCATGCCGCGAGGCGTGCCCCAGCACCGGACCGACCACCAGCAGCCCCGCAAACCAGGGTAACAGCGCCAGCACCAACAGCACGGAGCTCAGCGCGCCCCAGAAGATCATCACCAGGGTCTGCGTGAAGAACAGTCGCATGCTGGTCAGCCCTGCGGTGATGGCGTCGGTCTGTCGGTGCAGGATCATCGGTATCGAGTCACGCTCACCGCTTGGATCAAGGCCGCGAAGACGGTGCCCACGCCGAGCCAGGCGACAGCCAGCAGCGAACCCCTCAGCTCGGGCATGCCGTCGAAGCTGACGGCGAAGATGACCAGCATGGCCCGGCCCCACAGCATCTCCAGCACCAGCAGCACGAAGCCGAAGATCGCCAACTGCCCGGTGCGCGTGTCCCAGACCAGCAGCGAATCGCCGAAGTCAGGCCTCTCGCCCATCTCCAGCCGCTGGCTGGCGCGGTACAGCCCCAGGCGCAGGAATGGACCCATCAGCAGGAAGCCTCCCGGCAGCGCCATCACATAGGCCGGCGCGGCTTCGTAGACCTTCACCAGCGCCCGCCCATGACCATGGAGCAGCCGCCGTAGAACAGGCCGATGCCGGGGCAGCGGATGAAGTCGCGCCAGCTGGCGGCCAGCCAGCGCAGCGGGTCACCGAAGCCCAGCGGCCGGAGCACGATCGGCGGCTTGGCCGGGGGGGTGGTGTCGGTCCGGGGCGGACCGTGCGGCATGTCGGTGGAGTTCACGGGACCCGAGTCTAGGCCCCCGCAGCGGCGCAGTCCATTCGGTGCACAGCCGCTGGACATCGACCTGGCGCCCTACGCCTTGGACAGGTTCCGATGGTTCGGACGTCGCCAGTAGCCTTTGGCGCGAGCTCGCGGCGAGCGGGCGGTGCCACCCATTCGCTCCGAGCGCTGCCGCATGTGCACCGCGCTGCGGAATCTCCTTCAGAAGTCTGCAATCGCGCCTGACCGGCAGGTTTGCGGCAACGAAATGATGAAGACGTAAGTCTCTTCAGGGTCGGGTGCCGCTATCGCTGAGCGCCGAGCGGCCGGCCGCCATTCGACACAGAACTGACGTTGCGCTGTCCGCAAGCCGATAGCGGCCGAGCCGACGCGCCCTGCCCTGTCCCGCCCCACGACCCGAAAATGCGCAGAGTCCGTTGACCGCGCTGGCTTCCAGGCCTCCTCGCGCAGCTGCAATGCGCGCTACTCGGCCACAGCGCGTAAGTGCCGTCGAATGAGCCGACGAATCTCTGGAAGAAGTCATCGCGGATTGTGGTCACAATGAGGTCTAGAGTGGTTTTCAGACCGCTGCTTGTCGAGCAATCGCTGCTCAACCCAACGATCCATCGGGCAGCTCTAGCTTGCTGCCCGAGATCAACCACGTCGATGAACACGCTGACGCTTCTGGAAGCTGCTGCGTTCCTGAAGATGCATCCCGAAGAGGTGCGCTGCCGCGCAAGGCGTGGCGTCATCCCGGCGTGCAAGCCAGGTCGGCGCTGGGTATTCATCGAGGACGACCTTGCCGCTTTCCTCCGAGACAAGTACCCTTCACATCGGCAAGCGTTGCGGGTGACCTTCGAGAAAGGAAGTGCACCATGGGAATCCGCAAACGAGGCGCTGTCTGGTGGATCGACTTCACCACACCATCAGGCGAGCGAGTACGAAGAAGTGCTGAAACGAGCAGCAAAGCCGAAGCGACCGAACTTCACGACAAGCTGAAGGCCGAGGCATGGCGAAAGTCAAAACTGGCCGAGGCACCGCGACGAACCTGGAACGACGCCGTCGTGCGTTGGTGCCGGGAGCAATCGCACAAAGCCACGGCCGAAGAAGACAAGGCCAAGCTGCGCTGGCTGGACGTCCATCTGGGCGGCAAGTATCTGGACACCGTCGACCGCAACATGATCGAACGCATCACGCAAGCGAAGCTCGCTGACCAATGCAGCAATGCCACGGTCAACCGATCGCTCGCGCTCATTCGGTCGATCCTGCGCAAGTGCGCGCGTGAATGGGAGTGGCTCGACCGTGCGCCGTCAGTGCGCATGCTCAAGGAGCCGACACGACGCGTACGCTACCTGACGCACGAAGAGGCGGAGCGGCTGCTCGTCGAATTGCCGTCGCACCTTCGCGACATGGCCGCCTTCAGCCTCGAGTCGGGCTTGCGTGCGGCGAACGTCACGGGTCTGCGTTGGTCTGCGGTCGATCTGGCGCGCAGGCTCGCCTGGGTCCATCCCGACGAAGCCAAGGCGCGCAAGGCCATCCCGGTGCCCCTCAATGGCGAAGCCGTGTCGATCCTGCAGAAGCAGATCGGCAAGCACCGTGACTTCGTGTTCACGTTCAAGGGGGAACCCGTCGAACAGTTGAGCACGGCGGCCTGGTACAAGGCGCTGCAGCGCGCTGGCATCCAGAACTTCCGCTGGCACGATCTGCGGCACACCTGGGCGAGTTGGCATGTGCAAAGTGGTACGCCGCTGCACGTGCTGCAGGAACTCGGTGGCTGGGCCAGCTTCGCGATGGTGCAGCGCTATGCGCACCTTGCGGCGGACCACTTGGCACCTTGGGCAGATCGTCTGGTGGCGCTGCGCGCAGAACGCGGCACAAATCCGGCACAAGGACCGGTCGAGCAACGGATTGCAACGGCACAAACCGCTGCAAGTCGTTGATCTACAAAGGGAAACTGGTGGGCCCTGAAGGATTCGAACCTTCGACCAACGGATTAAGAGTCCGCTGCTCTACCAACTGAGCTAAGGACCCGCTCGAGTGACCGAGTGGTGGGTTGTGCAGGATTCGAACCTGCGACCAACGGATTAAAAGTCCGCTGCTCTACCGACTGAGCTAACAACCCGTCCAGTAGAGGCGCGCATTATAGCCAACGCCGTCAGCGCTCCGGCAACGGCGTGGCGAGCCATTGCGCGACGGCCTCGGCCGCCGCCGCCATGCCGAAGGACGCGGTGACGGTGACGCTGGACCCGTAGCCCTGGCAGTTCAGCGAGCCGTCGGTGTCGCAGGCCTCGGCCGGCTGCCGCACCGGCTCGCGCGAAAACACGCAGCGCAGCCCGATGCGCCCCAGCCGCGGCGCGCCGTGTTCGCGCCGCAAGCGCTGGCGCAAGCCGGCGAGCAGCGGGTCGTGGGTGGCGGCGCCGAGGTCGTCGACGTCGACGCGCTGCGGCAGCTGCTTGCCGCCGGCCGCACCCACGGTGACGAAACGCCGTGCGGCGGCCAGCGCCCACGCCGCCATCGCCGTCTTCGCACGCTGTTGGTCGCAGGCATCGATCACCACGTCGACCGGGCACGGCAGCAGCGCCGGCCAGTTGCCGGCATCGACGAACTCCTCGACCGTCAGCACCTCGCAGCCGGGGTGGACGTCGGCGATGCGCTCGCGCAGTGCCTGCACCTTGGCCTGCCCGAGCGTCGCGCCCAGCGCCTGCACCTGGCGGTTGATGTTGCTTTCGGCCACATGGTCCAGATCGACCAGCACCAGCGTGGCGACGCCGCTGCGCGCCAGCGCCTCGGCCGCCCACGAACCGACACCGCCGACGCCGACGACGGCGATGCGTGCGGCGCGCAGCCGCGCATAGCCGGCATCGCCATAGAGCTGGCGCAGCGCGCCGAAGCGGCGCTCCAGGTCGGCCGGCTGCAGCTGCGCGCTCAAAGGCCGCGCTCCACGCGCCAGGCCTGGTAGCGCACACCGAGCACGCCGCCGGCGAGGATGCCGGCCAGCGCGATGAAGCTGCCCAGCGCCAGCGTGCTGACGCCGCTCAGCCCCTGGCCGATCGTGCAGCCCATGGCCGCGACGCCGCCGATACCCATCAGCGCCGCACCGACGACATGGTTGGCGGTGTCCTCGGCGCCGGCAAAGCCTTCCCAGCGGAAGCTGCCGCTGGCCAGCGCCACCGCCGCCGATCCGAGCGCCACGCCGAACACGCTGACGATGCCCAGCGTCAGCACGCGGCTGGTGTCGCTGAACAGGATCAGCCAGTCCATCGTGTAGGCCACCGGCGCGACGAAGCTCAGGCTTTCCATGCGCCGCGTGCTGGTGGCGATGAAGGCGGGCTCCAGCGTCACCGGGTGCTCGGGCACGAAGCCGAGCCGCCCGGACACCCACCAGACGCCGACGATCACCGCACCGATGCCCAGTCCGCCGAGCAGCACGTCGCTGCTGCGGCCTTCGCGGCGCGCCAGCGCCCAGCCGAGCAGCAGCAGGCCGAGGCCGCC
>DAORHX010000053.1:0-14793 GCA_035438245.1 Rubrivivax sp. | reverse complement strand
ATCTGGGTTGCGCGCTCGTGGCGCCAAGTTGCGGCCGAGGTGCGGCAGCTCGCGCACGCGCTGCGCCGGCGCGGCATCGGCGCCGGCGACGTGGTGGTGATGATCAGCGAGAACCTGCCCGAGCTGTACCTGCTCGAATACGCGGTGCAGGCGCTGGGCGGCGCGGTGACCTGCCTGTACCCCGACGCGTCCAGCGTCGAGCTCGACTACATCGTGCAGCACTGCGGCGCGCGGCTCGTCGTCGCGCAGGACCAGGAGCAGGTCGACAAGGCGCTGGTCCTCGACGGCGCGGCGGTGCAGCTGCAGGCCATCGTCTTCCTCGAGGAACGCGGGCTGTGGGACTATGCCGATGCGCGGCTGCTGTCCTTCGATGCGCTGCGCGCTGCCGGCGCGACCCCCAGCGCCGACGAGGAGCGCGCGCTGCAAGCCGCCATCGACGACGCGCGCGACGAGCAGCTCGCGGTGCTGTGCTACACCTCCGGCACGACCGGCAAGCCCAAAGGCGTGGTGCTGACGCACCGCTACCTGACCGACAACGCCTACCGGCTGATCGCCAGCTTCGGCATCCCGCGCGGCCTGGCCTACCTGAGCTACATCTCGCCGGCCTGGGCGGCCGAGCAGATCACCGGCCTGGCGCTCGGCCTGCTGGCGCCGGCGGTGGTGCACTTCAGCGAGAAGCCGGCCACCGTGCAGGCCGACCTGCGCGAGATCGGCCCGCAGTTCCTGCTGTTCACGCCGCGCCAGTGGGAGATGATGGACTCGGCCGTGGCCGGCGCGATGCTCGACGCGCGGTCCTGGCGGCGCCGGCTGGTCGGCTGGGCGCTGGGGCCTACCACCGGCAGCGGCTGGCGCGGCTGGCTCGCCGAGCGCCTGGTCAAGCGCGCGATCCGCGACAACCTGGGGCTGAAGCAGGCGCTGATCGCGTTGTCGGCGGGCTCGGGCATGTCGGCCGAGGTCTTCCGCCGCTTCCACGCGCTGGGCGTGCCGCTGCGCAACCTCTACGGCTCGACCGAGGCCGGGCTGGTGTCGGCGCATTGGGGCGGCTCTTTCGACCCAGCCACGCTCGGCCGCCTGCTGCAGGTCGACCCGGCGGCCGGCGAGCCGCTGCAGGTGCAGCTCGGCGACGACGACCAGCTGCGCGTGCGCGGCGCCAGCGGCTTCGGCGGCTACTACCGCGACGCCGCCGCCAGCGCCGCGGTGCTCGAAGGCGGCAGCTTCGCCACCGGCGACGCGATCCGCGTCGCCGACGACGGCGAGTTCGTCTTCCTCGACCGCGTCAAGGACCTGCGGGTGTTGGCCAGCGGCCGGCGCTTCCCGCCGCAGTTCATCGAAAACCAGTTGCGCGCCTCGCCCTACGTGCGCGACGCCATCGCCATCGGCGACGAACGCCGGCCGCATGTCACGGTGCTGGTCAACATCGACGCGCAGATCGTCGGCCGCTACGCCGAGGCGCAGGGCCTGGCCTGGGGCACCTTCGCCGACCTCAGCCAGCTGCCCGAGGTGCATGCGCTGCTGCGCCAGACGCTGGCCGGCATCAACGCGCAGCTCGATGGGCACGCGCGCGCGCTGGCTTTCGCCGCGTTCCCCAAGGAGCTCGACGCCGACGACGACGAGCTGACGCGCTCGCGCAAGCTGCGTCGCGACGTCATCGAGCAGCGCTACGGCGCGCTGATCGACGCCATGTACGCGGGGCAGAGCGGCTGCCCGATCGAGGTGCTGGTGCGCTATCGCGACGGCACCCAGGCCCACGTGCGCCAGCAGGTGCGCATCACCGCGGTGTGAGACATGGAACTGCTGCAGACCCTGATCAACGGCGTGCTCACCGGCCTCGTCTACGGCGTGGTGGCACTGTCCTTCGTCGTCATCTACCGCGCCTCGAAGATCGTCAACCTGGCGCAGGGCCAGGTGGTGATGGCCAGCGCCTTCTTCGTCTGGCTGTTCGTGCTGGCGCTGGACTGGCCGCTGTGGGCCGGGCTGCCGGCGGCGCTGGCGGCCAGCGTCGCGCTCGGCGCGCTGATCGAACGCGCGGTGTTCCGCCGCCTGATCGGCCAGCCGGTGTTCAGCGTGGTCATGGCGAGCATCGGCCTGCTGATCCTGATCCAGGGCGCGGCGCAGTTGTTCTTCGGCGCGCAGACGCGGCCCTTCCCGCAGATCCTGCCGGCCGGCGCCTGGCAGGCCGGACCGCTGCTGCTGAACAAGGCGCTGCTCATCGGCGCGCTGCTGACGCTGCTGGCCAGCGAAGGCCTGCACCGCTTCTTCACCCACACCCGCGCCGGGTTGCGCCTGGCCGCGGTGGCCGAGGACCACGTCACCGCGCTGTCGCTGGGCGTGTCGGTGCGCCAGGCCACCGCCATCGCCTGGATGCTGGGCACCGCGCTGGCGATGCTGGCCGCGGTGATCCTGTTGTCGGGCACGGTGCTCGGTCTGCAGGCCGCCGAGATCGGGCTGCGCGCGCTGCCGGTGGCGCTGCTTGGCGGGCTGGAAAGCGTGCGCGGCGCCAGCCTGGCGGGTGTGCTGATCGGCGTCGGCGAGGCGCTGGCCTCGCGCTTCCTGGACCCGCTGACCGCCGGCGCGGCCTCGCTGGTCTTCCCCTACGTGCTGATGATCCTGGTGCTGCTGCTGCGGCCGCAGGGTCTGTTCGGCTGGCGAAAGATCGAAAGACTATGAGCCACGCACTGCCTTCGGGCGTCTTCTTCCAGAGCCACGCCGCCGAACGCGCGCTGCTGCGCACACCGCCGCAACGCATGTGGCTGGTCGGCCTGCTGCTGGCCCTGGTGGCGCTGCCCTGGGCGGCCAACGACTACTGGCTGGGCGTGCTGACGCTGGCCGGCGTCACGCTGGTGGCAGTGCTCGGGCTGCAGATCACGGTGGGCATGGCCGGTCAGCTGAACCTCGGACAATCGGCCTTCGTCGGCGTCGGCGCCTTCGTCGCCGCGGCGCTGGCCGCACAGGGCTTCAGCCTGTGGGTGTGCATCCCGGCGGCGGCCTTCGCCGCGGGCGCGGTGAGCATCGTCTTCGGGCTGCCGGCGGTGCGCATCAAGGGCTTCTACCTGGCGCTGACGACGATCGCCGCGCAGATCATGTTCCCGATCGTCATGATCCGGCTGCCCGAGCGTTGGTTCGGCGGCACCGCTGGGCTGCCGGTCGATCCGCCGCTGGTCTTCGGCGTCGCCGCCGACACGCCGCGCGCGATCTACTGGCTGGTGCTGGCGGTGGCGGCGATCGCCTTCCTCGGCGCCGCCAACCTGCAGCGCAGCCGCATCGGGCGCGCCTTTCGCGCGATGCACGACAACGACATCGCCAGCTCGGTGATCGGCGTCGACCTGGCGCGCACCAAGATCCTGGCCTTCTTCGCCGGCGCCTTCTTCGCCGGCCTCAGCGGCGCGCTCTACGCCTACTACGTGCGCTATGTCAGCACCGAGCAGTTCACGCTGTGGCTGTCGGTCTGGTATGTGGGCATGCTCATCGTCGGCGGGCTGCACAAGCCGCTGGGCGCCGTGCTGGGCGTGCTGGCGATCACCGCGCTGCACGAGGGTGTGCACGCCACCGGCGCGCTCGTGCTGGCCGGGCTGAGCGGCATCGCCAACGTCAGCGGCGGCACCGTGTTCGCGCTGACCAACGTCGTGCTCGGCGGCGTCATCGTGCTGATGCTGCTGTTCGAGCCGCTGGGCCTGCAGCGCCGCTGGGCGCTGCTGAAGGCCGCCTACCGCATCTGGCCCTACCCGCGAGGCTGAACCCCGCGTTCCCACCGGCGGGCCGACGCCCGCATCACCGCAGAGCAAGGAGACGACGATCATGACAGCACAACCCTGGGGCATCACCCGCCGCGGCCTGGTCGCCGCGGCGCTGCTCGGCAGCCTGGCCGCCGGCGCACAGGCGCAGCACAGCTACACCGTGTCGGTGTCGCTGGACTACACCGGGCCCTTCGCCAATGTCATGGACAGCTGGTGGGCCGGACAGCAGACCGTGTTCGACTGGTGGAACGAGACGCGCGGCAAGGCGCTGGGCGTCAAGCTCGACGTCAAGACGCACGACCTGCGCTACGACGCCAGCGTGGTGGCGCGCACCTGGCCGCAGATCCTGTCGCAGGACAAGCCGATCGTCTTTCTCGGCATGGGCACGCCCGACCTGGTGAGCCTGATGAAGCGCCTGCCCGCCGACAAGGTGCCGATGATCATGGGCACGGCGATGGTCGCCCCGCTGTGGACCGCCGACGGCTGGCACTTCTCGTACCGGCCGACCTACTCGCAGGAATTTGCCGGGCTGTTCGAGCACCTGCACAAGCAGCTGCCCGAGAAGCGGCCGCTGCGCATCGGCACCGTCAGCACGCAGGGGCTGGCCGGCTACGTCGACCAGGTCAACGGCGTCGTCGCGCTGGCCAAGACCTACCCCGATCGATTCACGGTGGTCAGCTCGCAGTGGGTGGACAACCAGCCGGTGACGGTGACCAACCAGATCCGCGAGATGGCCAAGGAAAGGCCCGACGTGATCCTGGTCGGCACCAACACCGCGCAGGTGGTGGCTACCGCCAAGGCGCTGAAGGAGCTGGGGCTGAAGACGCCGATCGTGACCTCGTCGCACAACGGGCTGAACGAGGCCGCCAAGGCGATGCCGATCACCGACCTGGAGGGCAGCTACTCGGTGTTCGCGTTCGCGCCCTACAACGACCCGAGCGTGAAGGCGGCCGAGATCTTCGCCAGGTACAACAAGACCAAGGGCACCTGGGGCATCACCTCGGCGCAGACCGCAGGCCAGGCGCTGCTGGCGGTGGCCGCGGTCGAGCGGGCCATCGCCAAGGTCGGCGCCGCCAACCTGAGCGGCCAGGCGATCTACGACGCGCTGCTCGCCGGCCCGTTCCCGGCCGAGGCCTTCCAGGGCCTGATCCCGCCGATGGCGCTGACCAAAGCCGCACCGTTCCCGACCGACAACCTCGCGGTCAAGGCGATGACGGTCAAGGGCGGCCAGCTGGTGGCGGTGTCGCCCGAGTGGATGCCGGTGCCGGCGCTGGCCAAGTGGTGAGCGCGCCGTGAGCAGCGCCGCCGCCCCGATGCTCGCGCTGCGCAACGTCGACGTCGTCTTCGACGGCGTGATCCAGGTGCTGCGCAGCCTGAGCCTGGAGGTGCGGCCGGCGCAGGTGGTGGCGCTGATGGGCGGCAACGGCGCCGGCAAGACGACGACGCTGAAGGCCGCCAGCAGCCTGCTCGCGGCCGAACGCGGCGCGGTCGTCGGCGGCCAGGTGCTGCTGCACGGCCAGGACCTGACCAACGCCGACCCCGGCGCCGTGGTGCGCGCCGGCGCGGTGCAGGTGATGGAGGGCCGGCGCGTGCTGCACCACCTGACGGTGGAGCAGAACCTGCGTGTCGGCGCACATTTCCGCGGCGACCGCGCCGAGGTCGCGGCCGACATCGACGAGATCTACGGCTATTTCCCGCGGCTGAAGGACCTGCGCGAGCGCACCGCCGGCTACCTGTCGGGCGGCGAGATGCAGATGCTGCTGCTCGGCCGCGCTTTGATGGCGCGGCCGCAGCTGCTGCTGCTCGACGAGCCGTCGATGGGGCTAGCGCCGCGCATCGTGCACGAGCTGTTCGAGCGCGTCGCCGAGGTGCGCGCAAAGCGGAGCATGAGCGTGCTGCTGGTCGAGCAGAACGCGCGCGCCGCGCTGCGCATCGCCGACCACGGCTATGTCATGGAAAACGGCCGCATCGTGCTGCACGGCTCGCGCGAGGAGCTCGAGCGCAACGAGGACATCCGCGAGTTCTACCTGGGCCTGGGCGGCGCGCAGGGCCGGCGCAGCTACCGCGAGGTCAAGCACTACAAGCGGCGCAAGCGCTGGCTGGGATGACGGCGCCGCTGTTCCGGTCGCTCCAGGGACGCGACGAAGAGCTTCGCCTCACCCTGGCACTTCCGGCCGTGGGTGACGGCAATTGGGCCGCGACGACCAGATCGCGGTTCTTGCTGACAGCAGTCACTCGCTCCAACGCGGACTGAACGGCCGGTCGCCGAGGTGACACCCTCGACACCTCTACCCAACCCAGTCGTGCCGGTCACGTGACTCGGCGCCGGAGAGCAGTTCGTCAGGGGCTACAACCACGACGAGGCGAGAGACGTGGGCGCGTCACCAGCGTGGCCAGCCGCTGCATGAATTCCACGGGACGGCGGCGCGCCTCCGCCTGCCACCCGATCCTGATTGTCGGCGCACCGACGCGAGCGTCGCCACGCCCAGCCCGAGCAGCACGAGCGCGGCCGACGCCGGCTTCGGCACGAACTGCGCGGTACAGACGATCGAGTAGCCGCTCTGCCCGGCCTCGTTCGGGTTGGTGCTGATCCGGTTGGTCCAGTTGATCGAGCCGTTGGCCACGTTGGCATTCAGCGCCCAGGCGTAGACGTTGAACGAGGCGTGTGTCTCGTAGAGCCCTTCAATGTCGAACTCGACCATCGCGCTGCCGCTGTCGATGGCGCTACGGTCGCTGGTGTTGTCGAGATTGAGGTCGATGAACATCAGCAGCTGTGCGGTATTTGGATCGTTGATGTCCTGCCCCGACCAGAACGGCAGCGTCCACCCGTTGCCTGGGCCGGGCTTGGCAGTGTGCGGGCCGTAGCGGAAGTCGGCGCTGGTGAAGGTTTCGTCGACTGCACCGCTGACGTAGACCAGACTTGCGGGGTCCAGCCACCGGGCGTCTGGTACTACGACCTGCGGACGAACATGCACTTCACCCTGAAGACGCGGCCGCTCGGCTACGACGACCTGGCCGACTTCATCGCATGCTACCGGCCAGACAACCGGCACCAGCGCGAACCGAGCGAGCGGTTCCGCTACTGCGATGTCGCAGACCCAATGGTCCAAACGGTGGCTCCACCGGCTTGCGGCCGGTCTGTGACGTCACAGAACCTGTCACAGAACATGTCACAAGGCCCAGAAACGCCGAAGCCCGCTCGGAGCGGGCTTCGCAAGTGCCTGTCGGCACTCAGTTATTTTGGTTGCGGGGGCAAGATTTGAACTTGCGACCTTTGGGTTATGAGCCCAACGAGCTACCAGGCTGCTCCACCCCGCGCCAGAATCCGGAATTGTATCACCAACGGCGCGTGCCGCTCCCCGTCATTCCTGTGCGGCCTCAGTGGCGTCGGCCGACGCGGGTTCAGGCCGATCGACCAGTTCCACGAAAGCCATCGGCGCGTTGTCGCCGACGCGGAAACCCATCTTCAGGATGCGCGTGTAGCCGCCCGGGCGCGCCTGGTAGCGCGGGCCGAGTTCGCCAAACAGCTTGACGACGACGTCACGGTCACGCGTGCGGTCGAAGGCCAGGCGGCGGTTGGCCACCGTCGGCTCCTTGGCCAGCGTGATCAGCGGCTCGACGACACGGCGCAGTTCCTTGGCCTTGGGCAGCGTGGTCTTGATGGCTTCGTGCTTAAGCAGCGAGTTGCACATGTTGCGCAGCATCGCCTGGCGATGCTCGCTGGTGCGGTTGAGTTTGCGAAGTCCGTTGCGGTGGCGCATGGTGCGTTGCTCTCCTTATTGAACCCCGGCCGTGTCAGGTACCGGGGATTGCACACCGGGCAAGCTCTCTATCGCTTGTCCAGGTTCTGCGGCGGCCAGTTCTCCAGCCGCGCGCCCAGCGTGAGGCCTCGTGAGGCCAGCACTTCCTTGATTTCGTTCAGGCTCTTGCGGCCCAGGTTCGGCGTCTTCAGCAGCTCGGTCTCGGTGCGCTGGATCAGGTCGCCGATGTAGTAGATGTTCTCGGCCTTCAGGCAGTTGGCCGAACGTACCGTCAGCTCCAGTTCGTCCACCGGACGCAGCAGGATCGGGTCGAAGTTCGGCGCCGGGCGCGAGACCTGGGGTTCGAACAAGCCCTGGCCGTTGGGCTCGAGCTGCGCGAAGATGGCCAGCTGCTCGACCAGGATCTTCGCCGATGCGCGGATGGCCTCTTCGGGCGTGATCGCGCCGTTGGTCTGGATCTCCATCACCAGCTTGTCCAGGTCGGTGCGCTGCTCGACGCGCGCGTTCTCCACCGCATAGCTGACGCGGTCCACCGGCGAGAAAGAGGCGTCCAGCACGATGCGGCCGATCGACTTGGATGGCTCGTCGCCGTAGCGGCGCAGGTTGCCCGGCACGTAGCCGCGGCCCCTCTCGACCTTGATCTGCATGTCCAGCTTGCCACCTTGCGAAAGGTGGGCGATGACATGGTCCGGGTTGATGACCTCGACGTCGTGCGGCGTCTGGATGTCGCCGGCCGTGACCGGGCCTTCACCTTCCTTGCGCAGCACCAGCGTCACTTCGTCGCGGTTGTGCAGCTTGAAGACCACGCCCTTCAGGTTGAGCATGATGTGCACGACGTCTTCCTGCACGCCGTCGATCGTCGAGTACTCGTGCAGCACGCCGGCGATCGTCACTTCGGTGGGCGCATGGCCGACCATCGACGACAGCAGCACGCGCCGCAGTGCATTGCCCAACGTATGACCATAACCGCGCTCGAACGGCTCCAGCGTGACCTTGGCGCGGTGTCCGCCGAGCGGTTCGACCTGGATGGCTTTGTTGGGCTTCAGCAGATTGGTTTGCATTGCGTTCCTGTTCCTCTCAATACCCTCGGCTCGTTACACCGATAAGGCTGATGGAAAAATGCCGGGCTTGTCGTATCGCCAGCTTCGTGCCCGGCACGCGAAGCGGTCACCGGCAAGGGGTTCGGCGCAGGCCGACCCTGCCTCGCGTCGTTTACCTCGAGTACAACTCGACGATCAGCGATTCGTTGATCTCGGCGCCGAACTGGTCGCGGTCGGGCATCTTCTTGAAGACGCCTTCCATCTTGGCGGCGTCCACTTGCACCCAGTCGGGCAGGCCGATGCTGCCGGCCAGCTTGAGCGCGTCCTGCACGCGCAGCTGCTTCTTCGCGTTCTCGCGGATCGACACCGCATCGCCGGCCTTGACCGAGTACGAGGCGATGTTCACGACCTGGCCGTTCACCGTCACGGCCTTGTGCGACACCAACTGGCGTGCCTCGGCGCGCGTCGAGCCGAAGCCCATGCGGTAGACAACGTTGTCCAGCCGCGATTCCAGCAGGAACAGCAGGTTCGCACCGGTGTTGCCGCGGCGCCGCTCGGCTTCCGCGAAGTAGCGGCGGAACTGCCGCTCGAGCACGCCGTACATGCGCTTGACCTTCTGCTTCTCGCGCAGCTGCAGGCCGAAGTCGCTGGTGCGCGAGCCGCTGGTGCGGCCGTGCTGGCCGGGCTTGCTGTCGAACTTGGCCTTGTCGGCGATCGGCCGCCGGGCGCTCTTCAGGTAGAGGTCGGTGCCTTCACGGCGGGCCAGTTTGGCCTTGGGTCCCAGATAACGTGCCACGGGGTGTCCTTCGATCCTGTTCTGACGCGGCCGGCCGGGGAGGCACGCCGCGCAAGTCTGGCGCTGTCTTGGTGTCGCTCAGACGGTGGGCTTGGGTACTACGGCACCGGCGTCGCGCCGGGCCTGCGGGAAAGCGGCCAGCATTGACAACCGGCCGCGCGAAGAAAGCTTTTGATTATAAGCCGGCGCGCTCGGGGCGCACAGGGCGACGCTCGCTCAGATGCGGCGGCGCTTCTGCGGACGGCAGCCGTTGTGCGGGATCGGCGTCACGTCCGAGATCAGGTTGATGCGGATGCCCAGCGCGGCCAGCGCGCGCACCGACGATTCGCGCCCCGGGCCGGGGCCCTTGATGCGCACGTCCAGGTTCTTGATGCCCTGCTCCTGCGCGGCACGGCCGGCCACCTCGGCCGCCACCTGCGCGGCGAACGGGGTCGACTTGCGCGAGCCCTTGAAACCCTGGCCGCCGCTGGACGCCCAGGCGAGCGCGCCGCCCTGGCGGTCGGTGATGGTGATGATGGTGTTGTTGAACGACGCGTGCACGTGGGCGATGCCGTCCGCGATGTTCTTGCGGACCTTCTTGCTCACGCGGCGCGCGGCGGTGTTGACGGGTGCTTTGGCCATGTCTTGACTCTCTGGTTCGGCAGGGGGCTTACTTCTTCAGCGCGGCCGCACCCTTGCGCGGGCCCTTGCGGGTGCGCGCGTTGGTGCGCGTGCGCTGGCCGCGCAGCGGCAAGCCGCGGCGATGGCGCATGCCGCGGTAGCAGCCCAGGTCCATCAGGCGCTTGATGTTGATGGAGATCTCGCGGCGCAGGTCGCCTTCGATGGTGATGCGGCCGATCTCCTCGCGGATCTTCTCTAGGTCCCCGTCGCTCAGGTCCTTGATCTTCTTCGAGTACGGAATGCCGACGCGCTCGCAGATCTTCTGCGCGGTCGGGCGGCCGATGCCGAAGATCGACGTCAGGCCGATCTCGGCATGCTTGTGCGGCGGAATGTTGATACCAGCGATACGTGCCATCTTGAATCCTTCGAAAGCTCTCGACCAGCGCGGGGCGTCAGCCCTGGCGCTGCTTGTGACGCGGGTCGGTGCAGATCACGCGCACCACGCCCTTGCGGCGGATGACCTTGCAGTTGCGGCACATCTTCTTCACCGATGCTGCGACTTTCATGCTCTTCTCCTTGATCTCGATCTACTTGGCGCGGAACACGATGCGCGCACGGCTCAGGTCGTAGGGCGTCAGTTCCACGGTCACCTTGTCACCGGGCAGGATGCGGATGTAGTGCATGCGCATCTTCCCCGAGATGTGGCCGAGCACCACGTGTCCGTTCTCCAGCTTCACGCGGAAGGTGGCGTTGGGCAGATTCTCGAGAATCTCGCCCTGCATCTGGATGACGTCGTCCTTGGCCATGTACTGCGTTCGTTGACCCTCAACTCGCCTTGAAGTTGGCTTTCTTCAGCAGCGACTCGTACTGCTGGCTCATCACGTAGCTCTGCACCTGCGCCCAGAAGTCCATCGTCACGACGACGATGATCAGCAGCGAGGTGCCGCCGAAGTAGAACGGCACGTTGTACTTCAGCACCAGGAATTCGGGCAGCAGGCACACCAGCGTGATGTAGATCGCGCCCACCAGCGTCAGCCGCGACAGGATCTTGTCGATGTGCTTGGCCGTCTGCTCGCCCGGGCGGATGCCCGGGATGAACGCGCCGCTCTTCTTCAGGTTGTCGGCGGTCTCGCGGCTGTTGAAGACGAGCGCCGTATAGAAGAAGCAGAAGAACACGATCGTCGCGGCGTACAGCATCACGTAGATCGGCTGGCCAGGGGACAGCAGGCTGGCGATGTCCTTCAGCCACCGCAGGCTGTCGCCGGTGGCGAACCAGCCCACCACGGTCGCCGGCAGCAGGATGATCGACGAGGCGAAGATCGGCGGGATCACGCCCGACATGTTCAGCTTCAGCGGCAGGTGCGACGACTGGCCGCCGTAGACCTTGTTGCCGACCTGGCGCTTCGCGTAGTTGACCAGGATCTTGCGCTGGCCGCGTTCGACAAAGACGACGACGAAGGTCACCACCAGCACCAGCGCCAGGATGAACAGGCTGGCGATGATGCTCATCGACCCGGTGCGCACCAGCTCGAACAGCCCGGCCATCGCACTCGGCAACCCGGCGACGATGCCCGCGAAGATCAGGATCGAGATGCCGTTGCCGAGGCCCCGCTCGGTGATCTGCTCGCCCAGCCACATCAGGAACATCGTGCCCGCCACCAGGCTGATGACCGCGGTCATGCGGAAGCCGAAGCCGGGGCTGATGACCAGGCCCTGCGACTGCTCGAGCGCCAGCGCGATGCCCAGCGACTGGAACAGCGCCAGCACCAGCGTGCCGTAGCGTGTGTACTGCGTGATCTTGCGCCGCCCCGCCTCGCCTTCCTTCTTGATCGCCTCCAGCGAAGGCACGACGTAGGTCATCAGCTGCATGATGATCGACGCCGAGATGTACGGCATGATGCCCAGCGCGAACACGGTGAAGCGCGACAGCGCCCCGCCCGAGAACATGTTGAACAGGTTCAGGATGCCGCCGGACTGGCTCTTGAACAGCTGCTGCAGCTGCGCCGGGTCGATGCCGGGCACCGGGATGTGCGCGCCGATGCGGTAGACCACCAGCGCGAGCAGCAAGAAGACGAGCCGGCGACGCAGGTCGCCGAACTTGCCGCTCTTGGCCAGCTGGTTTGCGGAAGTTGCCACGTCTGAAGACTTCGGGTTCTGCGCCTCAGCCCACCGAGCCGCCGGCCGCTTCGATCGCCGCCTTCGCGCCGGCCGTCGCGCCGATGCCCTTGAGCACGACCTTGCGGTTCAGCTCGCCGGACTTGATGACCTTGACTACCTTGGCCTGGTCGCCGACCAGGCGGGCTTGCTTCAGCGCCAGCAGGTCGACCTCTTCCACGCCCAGGCGCTGCAGTTCGGCCAGCGTGACTTCGGCGTTGAAGGCTGCCGTGCGCGACTTGAAGCCGCGCTTGGGCAGGCGGCGCTGCAGCGGCATCTGGCCGCCCTCGAAGCCCACCTTGTGGAAGCCACCGGCACGCGACTTCTGGCCCTTGTGGCCGCGGCCCGCGGTCTTGCCCAGGCCCGAGCCGATGCCACGGCCGAGGCGACGACGTGCGCGCTTGGCGCCGGCCGCGGGCTTGATGCTGTTCAGTTCCATTTCAGAGCACCTTCACCAGGTAGGCGATCTTGTCGATCATGCCGCGCACCGCGGGCGTGTCCTCGAGCACCGATTCGCTGTTCAGCTTGCGCAGGCCCAGGCCGCGCACCGTATCGCGGTGCGACTGCTTGGTGCCGATCGGGCTGCGCACCAGCTTCACCGTCACTGTCTTCTTGTCCGACATCGTGTTCTCTCCTGCGCAGCGTGATCAGCCGAAGATCTCTTCGACCGACTTGCCGCGCTTGGCCGCCACTTCGCCCGGCGTGGTGGAGTTCTTCAGCGCGTGCAACGTGGCGCGCACCATGTTGTACGGGTTGGTCGAGCCCAGGCTCTTGGCCACGATGTCGGTGACACCCATGACCTCGAACACCGCGCGCATCGGGCCGCCGGCGATGATGCCGGTACCGGCCGGCGCCGGCGCGATCAGCACCTTGGCCGCGCCGTGCTGGCCGCGCATGTTGTGGTGCACGGTGCCGTTCTTCAGCGACACCTTCACCAGGTTGCGGCGCGCGTCTTCCATCGCCTTCTGCACCGAAACCGGCACTTCCTTGGCCTTGCCCTTGCCCATGCCGATGCGGCCGTCGCCGTCGCCGACCACGGTCAGCGCCGCGAAGCTCAGCGTGCGTCCGCCCTTGACCACCTTGGTCACGCGGTTCACCGCGATCATCTTTTCCTTCAGGCCGTCGTCGTTGCCTTCGGTCTGCGCGCGGGGTTGAAACTTTGCCATTGGTCGAATCCCTTAGAACTGCAGGCCGGCTTCGCGCGCGGCTTCGGCCAGCGCCTTGACGCGGCCGTGGAAGGCGAAGCCCGAGCGGTCGAACGCCACCTTGTCGATGCCGGCCGCCTTGGCCTTCTCGGCGATGCGCTTGCCGACGATCGCTGCCGCCGCGGTGTTGCCACCCTTGCCGGCAGCGCCCAGCTGTTCGCGCACCGCCTTCTCGGCGGTGGACGCGCTGGCCAGCACGCGGCTGCCGTCGTCGGAGATGACGCTGGCATAGACGTGCAGGTTCGAGCGGTACACCGTCAGCCTGGCCACCACCTGCTGCGCGATGCGCAGCCGGGTCTGGCGGGAGCGACGCAGGCGCTGTTCCTTCTTGTTCAACATCGTGTCGCTCCTTACTTCTTCTTCGTCTCTTTCAGGGAGACGCGCTCGTCCGCATAGCGGATGCCCTTGCCCTTGTACGGCTCGGGCGGACGGATCGCGCGCACCTCGGCTGCCACCTGGCCCACGGCCTGGCGATCGGCGCCCTTGATGACGATCTCGGTCTGCGTCGGCGTTTCCACCTTGACGCCGGCCGGCATGTCCTTGACCACCGGATGCGAGAAACCGACCTGCAGGTTCAGCTTCTGGCCCTGCGCCTGCGCACGAAAGCCCACGCCCACCAGCGTCAGCTTCTTCTCGAAGCCCTTGGTGACGCCGTTGACCATGTTGTTGACCAGCGCGCGCATCGTGCCGCTCATCGCGCCGGCTTCGGCGCTGTCGTTGGCCGGCTCGAAGGTCAGCGTGGCGCCGTCCTTCCTGACGTTGACCAGCGCGTTGGCGGCGCGCACCAGCGTACCGTTGCCGCCCTTGACCGAAATCTGCTCTGCCGTGATCGACACGTCCACGCCCTGCGGGACGGCGACCGGCATCTTTGCTACGCGAGACATCGCTCGATTCCTTCCGTTAGACGCCGCCGGCTCAGGCGACGTAGCACAGCACTTCACCGCCGACGCCGGTCTGGCGCGCCTTGCGGTCGGTCATCACGCCCTTCGGCGTGGTGACGATGGCCACGCCCAGGCCGTTCATCACCGCAGGGATCGCCTCCCGACCGCGGTACACGCGCAGGCCCGGGCGGCTGACGCGCTCAATGCGCTCGATCACCGGACGGCCCGCGTAGTAGCGCAGCGCGATCTCCAGCTGGCTCTTGCCCCCGTCGGTGCGCACCGAGAAGCCGTCGATGTAGCCCTCGTCCTTCAGCACCTGCGCGATCGCCACCTTGATCTTCGACGACGGCATCGCCACCACCGCCTTGTCAACGCTCTGCGCGTTGCGGATGCGGGTCAGCATATCGGCGATCGGATCACTCATGCTCATAAGAAACTCTCCTGCTCGTGCCGCACGGGGCCTTGTGTCACCAGCTGGCCTTGACGACGCCGGGAATGTCGCCCTTGAAGGCGAGGTCGCGGATCTTGCTGCGGCCCAGGCCGAACATGCGGAAGTTGCCGCGCGGGCGACCGGTCAGTTCGCAGCGGTTGCGCAGCCGCGTCGGGTAGGCGTTGCGCGGCA
>DAORHX010000052.1:0-14822 GCA_035438245.1 Rubrivivax sp. | reverse complement strand
CGTTGAAGATGCGCGCCGCGTTCTTCTCGCTCTGCGCCACCGGGCCGGTGTGGTCGAGCAGCTGGCCGAGCTCCTCGACCGCATTGCAGACGTCGGCGCGCAGCATGTTCTCGCCGAAGAACTGGTGGAACATCTGGCCGACCGGGCTCTTCAGGAACGCCACACCGCCGCTGTGGCCCGGGCAGTGCCATGAGTACGAGCCGTCCTGCGCGTAGTCGATCAGCGCCTTGAAGAACGGCGGCGCCAGGCCGTCGAGATAGGCCTTGGCCTCGCGGATGATGTGGCGCGCGACGAACTCCGGCGTGTCCTCGAACATGTGGATGAAGCCGTGCAGCTCGCGCAGGATGTCGTTCGGGATGTGCTGCGAGGTGCGCGTCTCGCCATAGACGTAGATCGGGATGTCGGCGTTCTTGAAGCGGATCTCCTCGATGAAGCGGCGCAGGTTCAGCACCGCCGGGTCGAGCTCGGGGCCGCCCTTGAATTCCTCGTCGTCGATCGACAGGATGAAGGCGCTGGCGCGGCTTTGCTGCTGCGCGAACTGGCTCAGGTCGCCGTAGCTGGTATTGCCGATGACCTCGAAGCCCTCCTTCTCGATCGCCTGGGCCAGGGCACGGATGCCCAGGCCCGAGGTGTTCTCGGAGCGGTAGTCCTCGTCGATGATGACGATCGGAAAGCGAAAGCGCTGCATGGCGGCGGTCTGGTGCGGGCAGAAAAAGAAAGACGCGCAGTGTAGGGCTCGCGCGAAGGCGGTGGCGGGTCGCTACACTCGGTTGCGACGGCTCGCCACAGCACGCAAACGGACGACGACGATGGACTGGAGCGCTTCGACCTGGTGGTGGGTGGCCGCCGGCGTGCTGGTGGCGGCCGAACTGTATGCCGGCACGTTCTACATGCTGATGCTGGCGCTGGGCTGCGCCGCCGGCGCGCTGGCCGCGCACCTCGGCTTCGGTGCGAGCACGCAGGTGTTCGTCGCCGCACTCGTCGGCGCCGGCACCACCGCGGTGTGGCACTACCGGCGTGCGCGAGCGCCCCGCTCGGCCCCGGTGGAATCGAACCGCGACGCCAACCTGGACATCGGCCAGTCGCTGCAGGTGCCGAGCTGGGGCGCCGACGGCTCGGCGCGGGTCAGCTACCGCGGCAGTGCATGGCAGGTGCAGTTCCGCGGCCCGGGGTCACCGGCGCCGGGCGAACACGTCATCGTGGCCGTGCAGGGCAACCGCCTGATCGTCGCTCCCGCTCAACGCTGAAACGGACCCTTCATGGAAATCGCGCTTGTCGTCGCCGTCATCGCCGCCATCTTCATCTTCCAGACCTTCAAGATCGTGCCGCAGCAGAACGCCTGGGTGGTCGAGCGGCTCGGCAGGTTCGACCGCACGCTGACGCCGGGGCTGAAGTTCGTCATCCCGTTCATCGAGCGCGTGGCCTACAAGCACTCGCTGAAGGAAGTGCCGCTCGACGTGCCGAGCCAGGTGTGCATCACCAAGGACAACACCCAGTTGCAGGTCGACGGCATCCTGTTCTTCCAGGTGACCGACCCGATGCGGGCCAGCTACGGCTCGAGCAACTACATCATCGCCATCACGCAGCTGGCGCAGACCACGCTGCGCAGCATGGTCGGCAAGATGGAGCTGGACAAGACCTTCGAGGAGCGCGAGGCGATCAACGCATCGGTCGTCGCCGCGCTCGACGAGGCGGCGCTGAACTGGGGCGTCAAGGTGCTGCGCTACGAGATCAAGGACCTGACGCCGCCGGCGGAGATCCTGCGGTCGATGCAGGCGCAGATCACGGCCGAACGCGAGAAGCGCGCGCTGATCGCCGCCAGCGAAGGCCGCAAACAGGAGCAGATCAACATCGCCACCGGCGAACGCGAGGCCTTCATCGCGCGCTCCGAAGGCCAGCGCCAGGCCGAGATCAACACTGCACAGGGCGAAGCGGCGGCGATCGTCGCGGTGGCCGAAGCCACCGCCGACGCCATCCGCAAGGTCGCCGAGGCGATTCGCTCGCCCGGTGGCGAACAGGCGGTGCAGCTGAAGGTGGCGGAAAAGGCGGTCGAGGCCTACGCGCAACTGGCACAGAAGAACAACACGATGATCGTACCCGGCAACATGAGCGAGGTGTCGGCGCTGGTCGCCACCGCGATGGCGCTGATCAAGGCGGGTCCGGTGGCGCGATGAAGGCGGCGCGCAACGTGCTGGGCACGCCGCTGCAGCCGTGTTCGCTCGACCCGCTGACCGGCTGGCTGCGCGACGGTTGCTGCCACACCGACGAGCACGACGCTGGCAGCCACGTGATCTGCGCCCGCATGACGCCGGCCTTCCTGAACCACCAGCTCGAGCGCGGCAACGACCTGATCACGGCGCGGCCCGAGGCGCGCTTTGCCGGCCTGAAGCCCGGCGACCGCTGGTGCGTGTGCGCGCTGCGCTGGCGCGAGGCCTACGAAGCCGGCTACGCCCCGCCGGTGGTGCTGGAGTGCACCCACGAGCGCGCGCTGCAGTACGTGCTGCTGAGCTGGTTGCGCAGATCGGCCGAGGGCACCGAAGGCGGCTGAGGCAGGCGACTAGAATCTCGCCCTTCCCTGCGGAGGGATGGATGAGCGGTTTAAGTCGCACGCCTGGAAAGCGTGTGGGGGTTAACAGCCCCCCGCGGGTTCGAATCCCGCTCCCTCCGCCAGGACAATGGGTTAGCCATGGGTTAGCCAAGCTTCTTAAAGAATACTCTTGGGTCAGAGCGGGTTCAGAGCGCCACTTCCGCGATGCCTCGTCGGCGACGCGACCTCCAGGCGCAGGCCTCGATGATCACACGGACCTTCGAGCCCTGCCCCCTGCCCCCTGCCCCCTGCCCCGCATCCGACTATGCAAGGCGACCTCTGGTGACCCAGAGGCTCCCGCCACGGCCGAGCAACGGCGCGTGAAGTGCGAGGTTCACGAACAGCGCCGAACCGCGAGAGCCTGAAGCTGGGCGCGCGTTCTCGCCGAGGCGTGTCCGCGCCGACGACAGCAGGTCGCCGTCGTGATAAGCTGAACCATTATGACCATAATGGTCATGGGAGCTTGCCGTGATCACCGAAGCCACCGCCGTCGCCTTGCGCCAGAACCTGGGTGACATGCTCAACCGTGTGCAGTACCGCCACGACAGCATTGTCATCACGAAAGACGGCAAGCCCGTCGCCGCACTGGTGGACGCCGCGCTGTTCGGGCGCATCCGGGCCATGCAGGACCGCTTCGATGCCTTGTGCGAACGCATCGCGAAGGGCTACGAGAACGTCCCGGAGGACGCGGGCATGGCCGAAATCGAGCGTGCCAGTGCCCTGGCACGCCAGGAGACTGCAGATGAGTGGCGCAGTGCCGGCCGATTGCCGCCGCTCACGCCAGCGCCCAAGACGGCGTCAAGCCGGCGTAGAACCACACCGCCCTCGAGCAAGCCTGCCAAGGCGAAGCCGGCCCGCCGCGCCAGCGGAAGCTGACTGTCAGCACCGTGCTCGTGGTGCTCGCCACGAACGTGCTGGTATCGGGCCTGGCATACCCGGGTGGGCCGCCCGGCCGGCTGGTGAGCGCGTGGCGCGGCGGCGCCTTCAGTATTGCGTCGTCGGACTTCGTGCTGCACGAGTTGACCCGCATGCTTCCGAAGATGTCGGCACGCACGGGGATGTCGGCGCATGAAGTTCGGGACTTCCTGGATGCCTTTCGAGCGGCTGCGTCGTGGGTCGAGCCAGGCGCCGACAGCCTGGCGCAGGCGCAGGCCAGCGGCCTGCGCGATCCGAACGACGCGCCAATCCTGGCGATGCTGATTGCTGCCGGCGCCGACTGCCTGGTGTCGGGCGACAAGGATCTGCTCGCGCTGGCCGACCGATACCCGATCCTCACGCCGGCTGACTTCTGTGCCCGCCATGCGCTATGAACTCGCGCCGCGAGCGACGCGCCACACTGGACGCGCGCGACTCTCATGAGCGGCAGGATCTCGAAGTGGACGACACCGGAGGCCGCATTCGTGACAGGCTCGCGCACCGACGGAATCCCGAACAGCACCAGCACCAGCACCAGCACCAGCACCAGCACCAGCAACAGCAACAGCAACAGCAACATGCCCAGGACCGGACCAGGTAGTCGGAGTTCGGGGGCGCGTGCGAACAGTTCGCCGGCCGACTGGCACACCAGCGGCCAGCCAAAGCCTCCCAGCACGTCCATCCAGCAGCTCTCGGGCCCCGATCAGTGCAAGCCAGCGAGGTTGTGCGGCGCTCGACAGGTCAGGCCAACCCACGTGCAGGCAGCACTGTCGCGCGGCACTCGCCGAAGCCGATGCGCCGGAAGCCGTCGCGCGCGCAGAAGCCGCGCAGCATCACCATGTCGCCGTCCTCGACGAACGTGCGGCGCTCGCCGTTCGACAGCGTGATCGGGTTCTTGCCGCCGCCGGTCAGCTCGAGCAGCGAACCTGCCTGCTCCGGCCTCGGCCCCGAAAGCGTTCCCGACCCAAACAGGTCGCCGTTGGACAGGCTGCAGCCATTGACGGTGTGGTGCGCAACCAGCTGCGCGATCGTCCAGTACGCCGCCTCGGCGAAGTTGGACCGGGCGATGCAGTCGCCTGCGCGGCCGGACCTGCGCATCGTGTCGGTCTGCAGCCAGACCTCGATCTCGATGTCGATCGCGCCGTGCTCGCGGTTGTCCGCGCTGTCCAGGTAGGGCAACGGCTGCGGATCGCCTTGCGGACGATGGAAGGCACGCCGGAACGGCGCCAGCGCGTCCATCGTCACCACCCAGGGTGAGATCGTGCTGGCGAAGTTCTTCGACAGGAAGGGTCCGAGCGGCTGGTACTCCCAGGCCTGGACGTCGCGTGCACTCCAGTCGTTGAACAGCGTCAGGCCGAGCACGTGGTCCTCGGCCTCGGCCATCGGGATCGGTGTACCCATCGCGTTCGGCCGGCCGATCACGATGCCCATCTCCAGTTCGTAGTCCAAGCGCTGTGACGGCACGAGCGATGGCACCTTGGCCTCGGCGGCCTTCGTCTGGCCGAGCGGGCGCGGGAACGAATGGCCCGACACGCAGATCGTCGACGCCCGGCCGTGATAGCCGATCGGCACCCACGGGTAGTTCGGCAGCAGCGGGTTGTCGGGGCGGAACAGCTTGCCGACCGCGGTGGCATGGTGGATACCGACGTAGAAGTCGGTGTAGTCGCCGATCTGGCACGGCAGGCCCAGCTCGACGCCGGCCTGCGGCAGCAGCCCAGCCTCGAACTGCGCGCGCTGCGGGCTGCCGGGGCGCAGGCCGAGCGAGATCGCCCGCCGCAGCTCGCGCCGCGCTTCGGGACGCAGCCGGATCAGCCGGTTCATCTCGCTGTGGTTGACGATGCCCGCGCGCCGCAGGTCGAGCACCTGGTCGCCGATGGCCACGCCGATGTTCCAGTCGGCGTCGTCGGGCCGGCGGAAGCGGCCCAGCGGCAGGTTCTGGATCGGGAAGTCGGTTGCCGGATCGTTGGCTGAGTCCACCCAGCTGCTTAAGCCCGCATCGTGCGTGTCGTCGATGACCACGCCGCCGCTCACTGCTTGAACTCCCGCTGGTGCAGGAAGGCGGCATGCTTCGGCGCACGCTTGGTGCGGCTCCACTCTTCCAGCATGTCCCACTTCACCGCGTCCATGCGCTGGATCATCGCCTCCTCATCGGGGTCGGGACAGGCGAGTTCGACGCGATGGCCGTTCGGGTCGAAGAAGTAGATCGAATGGAAGGCGCCGTGGTCGGTCACGCCGAGCACCTCGACGCCGTTGTTCTGCAGATGCTCGCGGTAGCCCAGCAGGGTGTGACGGTCCTTCACGCGGAACGCGATGTGCTGCACCCACTCCGGCGTGTTCGGGTCGCGCCCCATCGGCGCCTTGGTCGGCAGCTCGAAGAAGGCGAGCACGTTGCCTGCGCCGGCGTCCAGGAAGATGTGCATGTACGGGTCGGGCTCCTTGGTCGAAGGCACCAGATCCTCGGCGATGGCCAGCACGAAACCCATGTTGAGCATCCTGCCGTACCACTCGACGGTTTCCTTGGCGTCCTTGCAGCGGTAGGCGACGTGGTGGATGCGATCGATGGCGAGGTTCATGTCAGGCCTCCACTTGCAATGCGCCGCGGCGGATCTGGTCGCGCTCCAGGCTCTCGAACAGCGCCTTGAAGTTGCCTTCGCCGAAGCCTTCGTCGCTCTTGCGCTGGATGAACTCGAAGAACACCGGCCCCAACAACGTCTCGCTGAAGATCTGCAGCAACAGGCGCTTGTCGCCGCCCTGCGTGCTGCCGTCGAGCAGGATGCCGCGCGTCGCCAGCTCCTTCACCGGCTCGCCGTGACCAGGCAGCCGTTCTTCCAGCATCTCGTAGTAGATGTCGTTGGGCGCGGTCATCAGCGGCACGCCGGCCATCTGCAGCGCATCGACGCTTGCTGCCAAGTCGTCGGTCAGCAGCGCGATGTGCTGGATGCCTTCGCCGTTGAACTTCAGCAGGAACTCTTCGATCTGCCCACTGCCGCCCTTGCCGGCTTCCTCGTTCAAAGGGATGCGGATCAGTCCATCCGGCGCGGTCATCGCACGGCTGGTCAGACCGGTGTACTCGCCCTGGATGTCGAAGTAGCGGATCTCGCGGAAGTTGAACAGTTTCTCGTAGAAGCCGCCCCAATGCGCCATGCGGCCGCGGTACACGTTGTGTGTCAGATGGTCGATGATGCGGAAGCCGTGGCCCTTCGGGTGGCGCTCGACGCCGGGCAGGAACTCGAAGTCGATGTCGTAGATGCTCTTGCCATCCTCGAAGCGGTCGATCAGGTACAGCGGCGCGCCGCCGATGCCCTTGATCGCCGGCAGCTTCAGCTCCATCGGCCCGGTGGGCACGTCCACCGGCTGCGCGCCGAGTTCGAGCGCGCGCTCGTAGGCCTTGTGCGAATCGCGCACGCGGAAGGCCATCGCGCAGGCGCTGGGCCCGTGCTCGGCGGCGAAGTAGCCGGCCAGGCTGTTCGGCTCGCGGTTGACGATGAAGTTGATGTCGCCCTGGCGGTACAGCAGCACGTCCTTGCTGCGGTGCCTGGCGACGAGCATGAAGCCCATCGTCTCGAACAGCGGCTCCAGCACACCGGGCGTGGGCGATGCGAATTCGACGAACTCGAATCCCATCAGCCCCATCGGGTTGTCGAACAGGTCAGCCATGGTTTCTCTCCTTGAGTGCGGTCGGGTGTCAGTCGATGCGCTCGAGTTCGGTGCGGAACAGCCGGGCCTTGCGCGCGTAGATGTCGGCGCTGTCCGCAAGGCCCTTCAGCTCCGCGTCGGCGAGCGTGCGCTTGACCACGGCTGGCGAGCCGACGATCAGCGAGTTGTCGGGGAACACCTTGCGCTCGGTGACCAGCGCGCCGGCGCCCACCAGGCAGTTCCTGCCGATCACCGCGCCGTTGAGCACGATCGCCTGGATGCCGATCAGCGTGCCGTCGCCGATCGTGCAGCCGTGCAGCATCGCCTGGTGGCCGACGGTGACACGTTCGCCGATGGTCAGCGGGAAGCCGGGATCGGCATGCAGCACCGCGCCTTCCTGCACGTTGCTTTCGGCGCCGATGCGGATCGGCTCGTTGTCGCCGCGGATCGCGGCGCCGGGCCAGACGCTCGTGCGCTCGTTCAAGTGCACCTCGCCGACCAGCGAGGCCTCGGCGGCGACGTACGCCGACTCGGCCACCTGCGGCGCCTTGCCCTGGATGCGGTAGCGGGCCATGTCCTTCAGCCTCCTGCGCTTCAGTCGAGCTTGATGTCGGCCTTCTTCGCGAGCCGCGCGTAGCGCTCCTGCTCGCTCTTCAGGAAGGCTGTCGCGGCCTCGGGGGTCGTCGGCGCGACGACGGTCTCCTGCTTGGCCATCGCCGCCTTCACTTCGGCGGTGCCGAAGGCGGCGACGACGGCGTCGTGGATGCGCTTGACCTGCACCGGAGGCAGGCCCTTGGGCCCGGCAACCATGAACCAGCCGGCGACCTCCACCTCAGGGAAGCCCTGCTCGGCGAAGGTCGGCACGTCCGGCAGCGTCGGCACGCGGCTCTTGCCCAGCACGCCGATCGCGCGCAGCGCGCCGCTCTTGATGTGCGCCTGCACGGCAGGCACCGCCACCACGCCCAGCTCGACCTGGCCACCGATCAGGTCGGAGACCTGCGGGCCGACGCCCTTGTAGGGGATGTGTTTGACGTCGGCGCCCAGCGCGTCGATGGCCATCTCGCCGGCCAGATGGATGATGGTGCCGTTGCCGGACGACCCGTAGTTGAACTCGCCCGGCTTGGCCTTCAGGAAGGCCTGCAGCTCCTTCGCATTCTTCGCTGGCACCTTGGCAGGGTTGACGACCAGCACGAAGGGCGTCGCGCCGACCACGCTGATCGGCGTGATGTCGGCAACGCTGTCGTAGGGCAGCTTCTTGTACACGCTCGGGTTGACCGCGTGGTTGTTCGACAGCACGCCGATGGTGCTGCCGTCGGGCGCGGCCTTGACCAGCGCCGACGTGCCGGTGATGCCGCCCGCGCCGGGCAGGTTCTCGATGATGACCGGCTGGCCGCCGAGCGCCTTGGACAGCTCGCTCTGCGCCGCACGCACGATGCCGTCGACGGCAGAGCCTGCACCCACCGGCAGGATCACGCGCAGCGGCGCCGTCGTTTGCGCATGCGCGGCGCTGGCCGCGCCAAGAAGCAGCGCGACGCCGCCGAGGGCGAGGGCGAAGCGTCGTTGGGTCGAGAAGGACATGAGGGTCTCCGGTGGGTGTTGTGGGTGAAGCCGCGCATCAGCGGCCGTTGAGCGTGGCAAAGATTTCGTCGGTGTGTTCGCCGATCTTCGGCAGCGGCCGGCGCACGCCGGGCCGGCGCCCACCCATCAGCAGCGGCAGCAGCACAACCTTGGCGGAGCCGCCGTCGTCGGTCGGCATGTCGACCAGGCCGCCGGATTCGATCAGGTGCCTGTCATCGACCAGCTGGTCGGGGCGCACGATCGGCGCGTACGGGATGCCGGCGGCTTCGAGCTTGGGGCTGAGCTCGGCGACCTTCAGGTGCTTGGTCGTGTCACCGAGCCACTTCAGCAGCTCGGGCCGCAGCGCGACGCGCTGTGCGTTGGTCTGCAGTGCTTCGTCCTCGGCCAGGTCCGTGCGGCCGAGCACTCGGCACAGCGTGAGGAACTGCTTGTCGCTGACCGCGCCGATGAACAGCTGCTCGTCGTCGGCACAGGTGAACACGTCGTACACGCTCCAGGCCGAGACGCGGCTGGGCATCGGCGGCGCGGGTTCGCCGGTCATCTGGAACTGCATCATGTGCTGCGCGGCGAGCAGGCAGCAGTTCTCGAACAGGGCGCTCTGTATCTCCTGGCCCTTGCCGGTGCGCTCACGCTCGCGCAGCGCGGCGAGCACGCCGATCGCGGCGAACATGCCGCCCATGATGTCGTTCACCGACGAGCCGGCGCGCAGCGGCCGGCCCTTGGGCCCGGTCATGTAGGTCAGCCCGGCCATGTTCTGCACCACCTCGTCCAGCGCCAGGCGTTTTTCGTAGGGGCCGGGCAGGAAGCCTTTGTGCGAGGCGTAGATCAGCCGTGGATTGACCTTTGCAAGCGCCTCGTAGCCGAGACCCAGCTTGTCCATCAGCCCGGGGCGGAAGTTCTCCAGCAGCACGTCGCACTGGCCGATCAGTTCCTTCGCGGTGGACAGGCCCTCGGCCGTGTGGACGTCGATGACGACGCTCTTCTTGTTGCGGTTGAAGCTGCGGAAGAAGCCGACGCCCAGGCCCGGCAGGTTGCGCGTCTTGTCGCCGCCGGGCGGCTCGATCTTGATGACCTCGGCGCCGAGGTCGGCCAGGATCATGCCGCAGGTCGGGCCCATCACCATGTGGGTGAATTCGATGACGCGGATGCCCGAGAGGGGAAGGTTGTTGTCGTCGCTCATGATGTCTGTCGTCGATTGGAATTGCGGTTCAGACGCTGGCGGTCGCCGGCCTGTAGGTCTTGGGCAGCCCTGCGCGCCACATCGAGCCGTTGGTTTGTTCGCCCTGCAGCCAGCCGGCGACCTTGGCGCGCAAGGCCAGGAAGGCGGGCAGGTCGATGCCGGTCGAAACGCCGCTGGCTTCGAGCATGAAGGCGAGGTCTTCGCTCGACGCATTGCCGCTGGCGCCGGGCGCGTGCGGGCAGCCGCCGATGCCGGCCAGCGAGGCGTCGAAGCGCGCGACGCCGAGCTGCAGGATCGCGAAGGCGTTGGCCAACGCCAGGCCGCGCGTGTCGTGGAAGTGGCCGCACCAGAGCCTGTCGCCGGCGATCCTCAGCGCCTGCTCGAACAGGCGGCTGACCGAGCCCGGATCGGCATAACCGACGGTGTCGGCCAGGCTGACGCGGTCGGCGCCGGCATCGAGCAGCGCCTGCATCAGCCGCAGTACCTCGCTCGTCTTGACTTCGCCCTGGAGGGTGCAGCCGAAGGCGGTGCCGACGCCGCCTTCGATCAGCGTCTTCTTGCCCGAGGCGTCGCGCGCCGCACGGATGCGGCCCAGCTCGGCGACGACCTCGTCGGGCGCCTTGCGCAGGTTCGCCAAGCTGTGCTCGTGGCTGGCCGACAGCGGCAGCAGCATCAGGTCGGCATTAGCTTCGAGCGCGCGTTCGGCGCCCTTCAGGTTCGGCACCAGCACCGACGCGAACAGCCCGGGCAGCGTCTTCGCGTAGGCCAGCAGCTCGGCGGTGTCGGCCAGCTGCGGCAGGAGCTTCGGCGGCACGAACGAGCCGACTTCGATCTCGCGCTGGCCGGCGGCCACGGCGTCGCGCAGCCACTCCTTCTTGCGCTCGGTCGGCAGGATCGTCTGGATGCTCTGCAGGCCGTCGCGCAGGCCGACTTCGCGGACCACCGCTTTGCTGGGAAGCCTTGCCATGCCTCGTCTCCATTGTTGATCTGTGATGGCGTGACTGTAGGGATTCCGAGCAATTTAGCGAAGTGGCATTTCGGCAGCAGTAAAGTTCCCATCTGGAATCTCAGAATGGAATCACAGCCATGCTCGACCTCGACCCGAAGACGCTGCGGCTGCTGGTGGCGGTGTGCGAGCACCGCAACATCAAGCAGGCGGCCGCGCAGGAGCACATCGAGCCATCGGCGATCAGCAAGCGCATCGCGCAGCTCGAGCACCGGCTCGGCGCGCCACTGCTGGTGCGCGGGCGGCGCGGGGTGCAGCCGACGCCCGCCGGGCAGGCGCTGCTCGAACACGCGCGCACGCTGCTGTTCACGCTGGAGCGCATCGAGGCCGACGTCGCTGCCTTCGCCGGCGGCATCAAGGGCCAGGTGCGGCTGGTGGCAAGCATCTCGGCGATCGCCGAATCGCTGCTCGACGACATCGCCGCCTTCATGCGCGCGGCCCAGCATCGCGACATCAAGGTGGACATCGAAGAGCGGCTGTCGCGCGACGTGGTGCGGCTGGTGCGCGACGGCGGCGCCGCTCTGGGCATCTGCTGGGACAGGGTCGACTTTCAGGGCCTGGAGCAGCTGCCCTACCGCGGCGACGAACTGGTGCTGGCGGTGCACGCCGCGCATGCGCTGGCCGGGCGGCGCAGCCTGCGCTTCGAGCAGACGCTGGCCGAACAGCATGTCGGCCTGCCGCCGGAAACCGCGGTGCACACGATGCTGGCGCGCGCCGCGGCGCGTGCCGGGCGGCGCATCGACTACCGCGTCATCGTCTCGACCTTCGAGGCGTCGCTGCGTGTGGTCGCGGCCGGCCTCGGCGTCAGCGTGATGCCGCAGCAGGTGGTGCAGGGCAGCGGGCGGGCCGAGGTGATCGCCGTGCCGCTGACCGACGCCTGGGCGCAGCGGCGCTTCGCCATCTGCTTTCGCTCGGCGGACACGCTGCCGCCCGCTGCCGAGCGGCTGCTGCAATTCCTGGTCGCGCGGTCCAAAGAAGAGCCTGCGGTTGTCAGATCGTTGAAGCATTCCGCCAGTCTGGTCGACAAAGATGACGTGCGGTGACCGCCAGATGCCGACGCCCAGCGAGAGCCTCTCGAACGTTCCCTCACTCACGGTCAGCCAGTCAAGTTGCGACTGACCGCTGTCGCCGAGGTCGACCGGCCGGTGAGGGTCGGAGGACATGACGGGCACCAATCCGAGTTCAACGCCGAAAAGCAGCCCTTGAAGTTGCGCTTCGCGAATCGGCCGTTTCAAGCAGGTCGCTCTGAATCACGACCACGTAAGGGATGCCGCTGGCGGCGCTGTGGCTTGGGTTGGCGTAAACGTCGTACTGGGCCATCAGCCGCTCACCATGGGCGCAAGTCGGCACCCGGAATGCCGTGCGCTTCGAAGCGGGCGTTCTGCGCGACAACCCAGTCACCGTACTCGGCCTCGAACGCCTTCTTGCGCGCAGCGCGGTGGGCCTTGTCGCGGTGGGCTTGCAGGGCTTGGTACTGCTCAGCCGAGAGAATCACGGTGTCGATTCGACCGGCCTTCTCCACGAACACCGGCTCGCGTTTGGCCTGGGCGCAGAGGCTGCCAAAACGGTTCTTGGCTTCGGTGGCGGTGACGCGCATGGCGGGGACTCTGTGGAAACTGCTGAATGATTGGCTATTGGTCATGCGCGCCTATCGTCCTACCACCGTGAGCACACGTCCAGACCAAGAACCGCTCTGCGTGGGAGCGAGATTGTGGAATGCAGCCTCGGTGACGGCCTACTCTCAGAGTAGCCAGTCGATCGGCAGTCCGGCCAGGAAGCCGACCTCGAAACGTTGCCAGGGGGTCGTCTGCGGGTCGACGTCGTGCACCACGAGCCGCCCCACGCCGTCGCGCTCGATCCATTGCAGGCCCGGCCCGTCCGGCGCCAGCCGCACTTCGTAGAAGCCGGTGTGCCGGTCGCGGTCGAAGACCTGGGCCAGATCTGCGGCAAAGGAAGGGGCGTCGATCAGCAGGCCCATTTCGGTGTTCAGCTGGGTCGAACGCGGGTCGAAGTTGAACGAACCGACGAACACGCGCTGGCGATGCACCGCATAGGTCTTGGCATGCAGCCCCGCCACCTTGGCCGGGCCGATGCGCCCGCGCACCCGCAACAGCGCGTCGGCCGCGCCGGGCTTCAACTCGTACAGCTCGACGCCGACGCGCAGCAGGTCGTGGCGGCGCTTCAGGTAGCCCGCGTGCACCACCCGCTCGTCGGACGAGGCCAGCGAGTTGGTCAGCACGCGCACGCGCACGCCTTCGCGTGCCAGACCGGCCATTCGCGCCGTGCCGTCGGCACCGGGCACGAAGTACGGCGACACGATGTCCAGGCTGCGCTGCGGCTTGCCCATGCGCTGCATCAGCAGCGGCAGCAGCAGCTGCGTGTCGGCAGCGCCGCCCAGCGTCTTGGCGGGGGCGTCGTACAGCACTTCGCCGCCGGTCCATTCGATCTGCGCGCGTCGCGCCAGCAGCTCGCCGACGAGCTGCGAACGGTGCAGCGTGTCGATGTACTGCCGTGCACGCGGATCGTTCTCGACCGCGGCGAAGCGCGCCTGCAGCGCCGCCTGGGCCTGCGCGCCGCCGGCACCGACGAAGGCTGCGGCCGGGTAGGCCGAGGCGCTGTTCCAGTACAGGTCGAACTGGCGCGACACCTCGGCCACGATCGGCCCGGTTGCCACGACGTCCACGTCGACGAACCCCAGGCCCTCGCCGCCGCCGAAATAGGCGTCGGCGATGTTGCGGCCACCGACCACGCTGACCTGGTTGTCGGCGCTGAAGGATTTGTTGTGCATGCGCTGGTTCAGCCGGCCCAGGTCTGTGAGGTAGCCCAGCGCGCGCGAGCCGCGAAGCACGACCGGGTTGTACAGCCGCAGCTCGATGCCCGGGTGCGCGTCCAGCGCGGCCAGCAGCGGGTCGAGCCCGGTGGTATTGGCATCGTCGAGCAGCAGGCGCACGCGCACGCCGCGTTCCGCCGCCCGCCACAGCGCGGCCCACAGCAGCACGCCGACCGTGTCGTCGTGCCAGAGGAAGTACTGCGCGTCGATCGAGCGGTCGGCCATGCCCGCCAGCAGCGCGCGCGCGGCGAAGGCGTCGTGCGGCTCGTGGAACACATGGAAGCCGGACAGGCCGGGATGCGCGGCCTTCAGCGGCTGCAGCAACTGGCCCAGGCGCGTGTCGTCGGTATCGACCAGCGCCTGTGACGGCGTGCGCTGCACCGTGGGCAGCGGGCCCGCGCAGCCGCCGACCAGCAGCAGCGCCAGCAGCGCCGCGATGATCCACCCGCCGCGTCCGACGGCGGTCGGTGAACGCGCTGGCACTGCCGTCATGCGTGAAAGTCGCTTATCGGCCGCGCCGGCTCAGGAGCCGTCGACGCGCAGCGCCTTGTAGACCGCGACCAGCGCCAAGCCCTGCTGCGCGTGGCTGTCGATGGCCTCGCGCTCGGCTTCGAGCCGCGTGCGCTCGGTCTCCAGCAGTGGCGTCTCGTCGCTCAGGCCGCGCTCGAAGCGTACGCGCGCCAGCACGAAGGCCTCGTCACTGGCGGCCAGCCTGCGCTGCAGTTCGTCGCCGCGGCGGCGTTCGGCCTCGTAGCGCGCCACCGCGGTGTCGACGTCGTGCCAGGCGCCGACCACCGTCTGGCGGAAGGCCACCGCCGCCTGCTGCATCTGCAGCTCGCGCTGCGTCACGGCGGCACGACGCCGGCCGCCGTCGAACAGCGGCAGATCCAGCGATGCGCCGAACCACCATTGCTGGCTCGGCCCGCTGCCGAAGGCCGACGAGCCGACGGCAACGCTGCCGTAGCCGGCGCCGAGCATGACGCGCGGGTACAGCTCGGCGACGGCCACGCCGACCGTGGCGGTGGCCGCATGCAGCCGCGCCGCGGCGGCGGCGATGTCCGGCCGCCGCGTCGCCAGCGTCGACGGCAGG
>DAORHX010000051.1:0-14853 GCA_035438245.1 Rubrivivax sp. | reverse complement strand
ACCGTGGCGGTGCCACGGGCGCGGCCGGCGACCTGCTGCGGGGCAGCCCCGCGCCGGCTGGCCACTACGACGCGCAGATGTGCGTGACGGTCGGCGCCGAAGCGACCCACTGCGGACCGGTCAGCGCCGACATCGGCCCCGCCGGCCAGGCGCTGCTGCGCATCAGCGACATCGCCTACCGGCTCGAGCTGTACGGCGACCGGCTCGGCGTGTCGCTGTTCCACGGCACGATGCAGATCGACGGCTTCTTCGCGCCGTACCAGTGGAACGGCAGACAGCTGCAGTTCAGCGACCCGGAGAAGGCCACGCGCTACGAGCTGAAGCTCGGCCCACGCCGCTTCGATTCGCCTTGAGACCGCGCGCCGCCGGCCGGCGATTTCAAGCCAGGTGCGCGGCAGCCAGCAGCTCGCGCATGTAGGCCTGCTGCGGCGCGTCGAACAGCGCCTGCGCCTCGCCCTGCTCGACGACGTCGCCGCCCTTCATCACCAGCACGCGGTGCGACATCGCGCGCACCACGGCCAGGTCGTGGCTGATGAACAGGTAGCTGATGCCGTAGCGGCGCTGCAGCTCGCCGAGCAGCGCCAGCACCTGCTGCTGCACCGACACGTCCAGCGCCGAAGTCGGCTCGTCCAGCACCAGCACCTCGGGGCGCAACACCACCGCGCGCGCGATGGCGATGCGCTGGCGCTGGCCGCCGGAGAACTCGTGCGGGTAGCGTTGCAGCACCTGCGCCACGCCGTGGCGCTCGCTCAGGCCGACCTCGTCGAGCATCTGCAGCACCAGCGCCTCGCGCTCGGCGGCCGACAGCTCCGGGCGGTGCAGGGCGAGCCCTTCGCCGACGATCTGCCCGACCGTCAGGCGCGGGCTCAGCGACGCGAACGGGTCCTGGAACACCACCTGCATGCGTTTGCGCATCGCGCGCAACTCGGGCCGCCCGGCGTTGTCGATGCGCTGGCCGTCGAGCCGCACCTCGCCGCCGGCGATGTCCTGCAGCGCCAGCAGCGCCATGCCCAGCGTGGTCTTGCCCGAGCCCGATTCGCCGACGATGCCCAGCGTCTCGCCGCGCCTGAGCTGCAGCGTCGCGTGGCGCACCGCCTCGAACCAGGTCTTGCGGAACCAGCCCTGCGGCATCGGGAACTTCACCGCCACGTCGCGCGCGTCGATCAGCAGCGGCGCGTCGGCGGCCACCGGCTGCACCACGCGCTGCGGCCGGCTGGCCAGCAGGCGCTGCGTGTACGCATGCTGCGGGTCGGCGAAGACCTCGGCGGTGACGCCGGTCTCCACCAGCCGGCCGCGCTCCATCACGCCGACGCGGTGCGTGAAGCGGCGCACCAGGTTCAGGTCGTGGGTGATGAACAGCAGCGCCAGGCCGAAGTCGCGCTGCAGCTCGTCGAGCAGCGCCAGGATCTGCGCCTGGATGGTCACGTCCAGCGCGGTGGTCGGCTCGTCGCAGATCAGCAGCTCGGGGCTGCAGGCCAGCGCCATGGCGATCATCGCGCGCTGGCGCTGTCCGCCCGACAGCTGGTGCGGGTAGGCGTCGACCTTGGCCTCGGGGTCGGGGATGCCGGTGCGGTGCAGCAGCTCGATGGCGCGCGCACGCGCCGCGTTGGGGCGCAGCGCCTCGTGCAGCACCAGCACCTCGGCGATCTGGTTGCCCACCGTGTACAGCGGGTTCAGCGCGGTCATCGGCTCCTGGAAGATCATGCCGATGCGCGCGCCACGGATGCCGCGCATCTGGCGTTCGCTCTTGGCCGTCAGCTCCTCGCCTTCGAAGCGGATCGAGCCGCTGGTGGTCGCGGCATCGACCAGCCGCAGCACCGACAACGCGGTGATCGACTTGCCCGAGCCCGATTCGCCGACCAGCGCGAACTTCTCGCCGGCGGCGATGCTGAACGACACGTCGTTGACGACGGTCGAAGCGCCGAAGCGCACGGTCAGTCGGTCGATCTGCAGCAGCGGTGAAGAGTCAGCGACCATGAATACATTCACCGCAGAGGAACGGAGGACGCAGAGGTCCGCAGAGTGTTGACGACGCGCTTGATGCCGTGACGCAGCGATGGCACGTTGAAGTTGAGCAGCAGGCCTGTCGACAGATCGGTCAGGCGCAGGTACGTCAGCAACTGGGCCACATGTACGTCCTCGAACTTGGCCACTGACTTCACTTCGACGATCACCTGCCCGTGAACAATCAGATCGAGCCGCAGCGGTGCGTCCAGGGCTACGCCCTTGTAGTGCAGTGGAACCTGCTGTTGCTCGACGAACTCCAGACCACGCAGTCTCAACTCGTGCGCCAGAGCACGCTGGTACGCCGACTCCAACAACCCGGCGCCAAGGTGCGAATGAACCTCGAAAGCGGCTGACAGAATTCTTTCGGTCAGCTCCCTCTGCGCGACCTCTGCGTCCTCCGTTCCTCTGCGGTGAAGGAATTTGGAGTTCATGACTTGCGGGTGTCGAACGCATCCCGCAGCGCATCGCCGATGAAGGTCAGCGCCAGCATCGTCAGCACCAGCACGACGAAGGTCGGGAAGATGATCCACCAGGCGTCGAGGTTGTTCTTGCCCTGGCGCAGCAGGTCGCCCAGCGACGGCACGGTGGCCGGCACGCCCAGGCCCAGGAAGTCCAGCGAGGTCAAAGCGACGATGGCGCCGCTCATGCGAAAGGGCAGGAAGGTGATGACCGGCGTCATCGAATTCGGCAGCACGTGGCGCCAGATGATCTGGCGGTTGCTCAGGCCCAGGGCGCGCGCCGCCTTGACGAATTCCAGGCTGCGGTTGCGCAGGAACTCGGCGCGCACGTAGTCGCTCAGGCCCATCCAGCCCCACAGCGACAGCAGCACCAGCAGCAGCAGCAGCGAAGGCTCGAAGATCGAGGCGAAGATGATCAGCAGGTACAGCTCGGGCACCGCGCCCCAGATCTCGATCAGCCGCTGCAGCGTCAGGTCGATGCGGCCGCCGAAATATCCCTGCAGCGCACCAGCGGCGATGCCCAACGCCGTGCCGACCAGCGTCAGCGCAAAGGCGAACCAGATGCTGACGCGGAAACCGTAGAGCAGCCGCGCCACCATGTCCTGGCCCAGGCTGTCGGTGCCCAGCCAGTGCAGCCGGCTCGGCGCCGCCGGGCTGGGTTCGGTCTCGAAGGGGTTGCTGGTGCGCGGGCCGTAGCGGTTGAGCGTGAAGAAGGCCCAGTTGCCGGGCCTGGCGAACTGCTCCGCAATCAACGGGTCGGACCAGTCGGTGGGTGTCTCGAAATCACCGCCGAAGGTGGTCTCCGGATGATTCTTGAACAGCGGGAAAAAGATCTGCCCGTCGTAGCGCGCCATCAGCGGCCGGTCATTGCTGACCAGTTCGGCGAAGGTGGCCAGCACCAGCACGATGACGAAGCCCCACAACGACCAATAGCCGATGCGGTTGCGCCTGAAGCGCGCCCAGGCGCGCTGGTTCGGCGACATCGGCTTCGCCGCGGCCGGCACGGCGGTGGCGGGGGATGGCAGCACGGCGCTCATCGAAGGTCTCTCATTTGCCCACCGCCCCGAACTGCACGCGCGGGTCGACCGCCACGTACAACAGGTCCGACACCAGCTTGACCACCAGCCCGATCAAGGTGAACAGGTACAGCGAACCGAGCACCACCGGATAGTCGCGCCGCACCACCGATTCGAAGGACAGCAGCCCCAAGCCGTCGAGCGAGAACAGCGTTTCGATCAGCACCGAGCCGGCGAAGAAGGCGCCGACGAAAGCCGCCGGAAAGCCGGTGACCAGCGGGATCAGCGCGTTGCGGAAGATGTGCTTGTAGAGCACGCTCTGCTGCGACAGGCCCTTGGCGCGCGCCACCAGCACGTACTGCTTGCGCGTCTCCTCGACGAAGGTGTTTTTCGTGAGCATCGTCGTCACCGCGAAGCTGCTGATCACCAGGCAGATCAGCGGCAGCGTCAGGTGCCAGAAGTAGTCGGCGATGCGCGCCGGCCAGCTCAAGTCCTCCCAGTTGTCGCTGGTCAGCCCGCGCAGCGGAAACCATTCGAAGAAGCTGCCGCCGGCAAAGAGCACGATGAGGAAGATGCCGAGCACGAAGCCGGGAATGGCGTAGCCGATCAGCACCACCAGCGAGGTCGCGACGTCGAAGCGCGAGCCCTCGCGCACCGCCTTGGCCACGCCGAGAGGCACCGAGATCAGGTAGCTGATGAGGAAAGTCCACAGCCCCAGGCTGATCGACACCGGCAGCTTCTCCTTGATCAGCTGCCACACGTCCTTGTTGTGCAGGAAGCTGCGCCCCAGGTCGAAGCGCAGGAAGCTGCCGAGCATCTCGAAGTAGCGCACGTGCGCCGGCTTGTCGAAGCCGTAGAGCTTCTTCAGCTCGGCGATCTGCTTGGCGTCGCTGTCGCGGCCGGCCTTGTACAGCCCTGAGTCGCCGCCGCCCTTCTGGCTGGCGCGCGCCTCGGCCATCAACTGCTCCACCGGCCCGCCGGGCACGAACTGGATGACGACGAAGGTGATGGTCAGCGCGCCCAGCAGCGTGGGCACCATCAGGGCGATGCGCTTGAGGATGTAGAACAGCATCAGCCTGGTTTCAACGTTTCGCCGGATCCCGGATCCACCAGGTCTCCAGCGGCCAGGCCGGGAAGCCCGAGGCGGTGTCGATGGTGAAAAAGCGCGGGCGCCGCGCCGGCATGCCGAACTTGTCCCAGTAGGACGACTTCTCGTTCGAGGCGTACAGGTCCGGCACCTGCCAGTGGCTCCACATGATCACACGGTCCAGCGCGCGCGCTGCGTCGCGCAGTTCCTCCAGCGTCTGCGCCTCGGCCATCAGCTTGATCAGGTGGTCGGCGGCGCGGCTCTTCACGCCGCGGAAGTTGTTGTTGCCCTTCTCGTCGGCCGACTGGCTGCCGAAGGCGGTGAGCAGCCCGGTGGCATCGGGCAACGTGAAGTCGCCGCCGGCGATGGCGATCATGTCGAAGTCGTACTCCTCGAGCCGGCGACGGTACAGCGCGAAGTCGACGTTGCGTTCCTTCATCGTGATGCCGAGCTTTTCCAGGTTGGCCTGCCAGTCGGCCATGCGCCCGCCCTCGCCGGGGCTCAGGAACTCGAACTCGAAGGCCTCGCCCTTGGCGTTGCGCAGCTTGCCGTCGCTCGCCAGCTTCCAGCCGGCCTGTTCCAGCAGATCGCGCGCCTTCAACAGGTTCTGGCGCAGGCGCTTCGGGTCACGCCCCGTGGTCGGCGCGCGATACGGCGGGCCGAACACCTCGGGCGGCAGCTCGGCGCGAAAGGGCTCCAGCAGCTTCAGCTCGCCCGGCGTGGGCAGGCCTTGCGCGCGGAAGTCGGAGTTGTTGAACTGGCTCTCGGCGCGCTTGTACAACCCAAGGCGGTTGACGGTGTCGAAGTCGTAGGTGTAGTCCAGCGCCTCGCGCACGCGGATGTCCTGGAACAGCGGCCGGCGCAGGTTCAGCTGATAGGCCTGCAGCCCCTGGCCGACCGAAGTCTCGAACAGATCCTTCTTGATGCGGCCGTCGTCCCACTTGACGCCCTTGTGCTGGCGCACCCAGGCGCGTCCGCTGTATTCCTTGAAGATGTCGAACTCGCCCGCCTTGAAGGCTTCACGGCCGACCGCCTGGTCGCTGTAATAGCGGTAGACCACCCGGTCCCAGTTGAACATGCCGCGGCGCACGCCGAGGTCGCGCGCCCAGTAGTTCGGGTCGCGCTTGAATTCCAGGCGCCGGCCCGAGTCGGCCTTGGCGATGGTGTAGGGCCCGCTGGTGAGCGGGACCTCGCTGACGATCTCGTCGAAACGCTTCGGCTGGCCGTCGGGCCCCAGCGCCCACTTGCGCGAGAACACCGCCAGGCCGCCGACGGTGAACAGCATGTCGTTGGTGCGCTCGCGCAGGTCGAAGCGCACGGTGCGCGGATCGAGCACGACCACGCGCTCCACGCCGGCCAGCGAGGCGCGCAGCCCCGGCGCCGCGTATTTGCCCGACACCGTCTCGAAGCTGTATTTAACGTCCTCGGCGGTGACCGCGTCGCCGTTGGTGAAGCGCGCCTTCGGGTTCAGCCGGAAGCTGATTGAGGACTTGTCGGGCGCCACGGCGATCGCCTCGGCCAGCAGGCCGTACATCGTCTGCAGCTCGTCGCTGCCCGGCACCGTCAGCGACTCGAACATGAAGATGCCCAGGCCCGCCGGCGAGTTGCCCTTGGTGGTGAACGGGTTGAACTTGTCGAAGCTCGAGCGCCGGTCCGGGTTGCGCAGGTTGATCGTGCCGCCCTTCGGTGCGTCGGGGTTGACGTAGTCGAAGTGGGCGAAGCCTGGCGGGTACTTGGGCTGGCCGAAGGCGGCGTGGGCGTGGGTCCAGGTGCCCTGCGACTGAGCCTGCGCCCAACTTGCAGCCAGAGCCAGGATCCCCGCAAAGGCTTGGCGGCGGATCAGGCGGACCGGAGGGCACTTAGACATGCCTGCATGCTAAGCAATTGCTGCGTCCGACAAACGAAGGGCCGTGTGTGCAAGCCCGTCGATGCGGTGTCTGCGCAACTCGGCGCCACACGTCAGCCCTGGCGGCCGGCCCATCGAACGAGAAACCGCTGGCGGTGAAGCCGGTCTTGGCGTCGGTTTTGTTTACGTACGCCGCCCTAGCGCTTCGCAAGTCGTTGATTTCATTGTGTGGCGCGATTCGTGCGGTGCACCAGTTGGACATCCACTAGTGAACAGAAAGCGATTCATGAACCTTCACAAGACAGTGTTGACCCTGGCCGCTGTGGCGGCTTGTGCATTCACCGGCACGGCGTCGGCTGGACTCACCGGCGACACGGTCGGCGCGCGCTACCTGGGCAGTGCCGGCGAAGACTCAGGCGTGCAATATTCTGTCGTCGGCGCCGGCGAAGAGGGCAACTTCTTCACGAACCAGTTCTACGATTTCTCCGACACCGGCTTTGCCATCCGTTCGATCAGCAACTTCTGCGGCATCTTCTCCTGCAGCGGCACGACGATCTCGCTGATCCTGAGCAGCCTCGACATGGGCTCGCCGATCACCGATGTGGACTTCAGCACCAACCTCTCGGGCGTGACGCGCGTCTTCACCTCCGACTCCGCAACCTTCACTTGGGACGAGCAGGCCCTGACCACCGGCACCTACCTGACGGCTCGGTTCGTCACTGGCGCCGCGGTGCCTGAACCGCTGTCGCTGGCCTTGGTCAGCGTGGCACTGGCCGGCGCGGGCTTGGCCACCCAGCTCCGTCGCAAGGCCTGAATCGCGGGATCCGCCACCTCCGAAGGCACCGGCTTCGCCGGTGCCTTCTTGTTTGAGAGATCGCCGCACGGAACAAGATGCACCACAGCGTTTCGCTGCCATGCAGGTTGCCGAATGGCAACCAACAACCTAAGCGGTAGAACTGCCCACGACGTCGGCTGAGGCGCAACGGTAGACTGATCCGATGGTCAAGTGCCCCAGTTGCGGCGAGGACAATCCCCTGAAGTTCCGCTTGTGCGGCTACTGCGGCGCAGCACTGACGGCGGCACCGGCAGCTCTGCCGGTGCGCGAGATGCGCAAGACGGTGACGCTGATCTTCAGTGATCTGAAGGACTCCACCGCGCTGGGCGAGCGGCTCGACTCCGAGGCGCTACACGAGGTCAAGGATCGCTACTTCTCGGCCATGGCCGCCGAGATCAAGCGCCACGGCGGCAAGATCGAGAAGTTCATCGGCGACGCGATCATGGCCGTCTTCGGTCTGCCCAAGGCCCACGAAGACGACGCACTGCGCGCGGTGCGCGCCGCAGCTGACATGCGCAAGGCCCTGGCGCGCGTCAACGACGAGCTGATGAGGTGCTACGGTGTGGCGCTGGGCAACCGCACCGGCGTCAACACCGGCGAGGTCGTCGCCAACGACGACGAGAACGCCGACCAGAAGCTGGCCACCGGCGACGCGGTCAACGTGGCCGCGCGACTGGAACAGGCCGCGCCGGTGAACGAAATCTATCTCGGCGAGACCACCTACCAGCTGGTGCGCGATGCGGTGGAGGCCGAGGCGGTCGAGCCGCTGCAGTTGAAGGGCAAGTCCGAGCCGGTGCCGGCCTGGCGGCTGGTGACGGCGCGCGGCCTGGACGGCTACGCGCGCCGCCAGGACACGCCGATCGTCGGCCGCGACGACGAACTGGCCGCGCTGCATGCCGCCTACCACCACGTAGTCAATTCGCAGTGCGCGCACCTGGTCACCGTCATCGGCGACGCCGGCCTGGGCAAGTCGCGGCTGGTGCGCGAGGTGGTCGATCAGATCGCCGCCGGCGCGCGCACGCTGCGCGGGCGCTGCCTGCCCTATGGCGACGGCATCACCTTCTGGCCGCTGGTCGGCATCGTTGGCGAGGCCACCGGCATCCGTGACGACGACCCGCCGGACGCCGCTCGCGCCAAGCTGCTGCAGACGGTGAAGGACGGTGAAGTCGCGTCACGGCTGGCCAGCGCGATCGGCTTGAGCGAGCAGAGTTTCCCGCTGCACGAGCTGTACTGGGGCGCGCGCAAGTTCATCGAGGGTTTTGCCGCCGACGACCCCGTGGTCGCGGTGATCGACGACATCCACTGGGCCGAACCGGCGTTCCTGGACCTGCTGACGCACATCCTCGACGCCTCCAGCGGCGCCGCCATCCTGCTGCTGGCCACGGCGCGCCACGACCTGCTGGAGACGCAGCCCCACTGGGGCGACAGGGCATCGTCGACGCGGCTGCTGCTGCAGCCGCTGAGCAATACCGCGTCCGCGCAGGTGGTGGGCAACCTGCTTGGCTCGGCCGGCCTGTCCGCCGATGTTGTCGCGCGCATCGTCGCCGCTGCCGAAGGCAACCCGCTCTATGTCGAGCAGATGCTGTCGATGCTGATCGACAGCGGCGCATTGCATCGTGAGGGCGACCACTGGGTGGTTGCCGACACGCAGCGTGAGATCAGCGTGCCGCCGACCATCAAGGCACTGCTGGAGGCGCGGCTGGACAACCTGGCGCGCGCCGATCGGGCCACCGTCGAGCCTGCCGCGGTGATCGGCCTGGAGTTCGAGCGTCCGGCGGTGGAGGCGCTTGCGCCCGACGCCGTACGCCCGGAAATTGACAGACATCTCGACACACTCGCGCGCAAGCACTTCGTCGACCTGACCGGCACGGCGCAGTCAGAGACGATCTACCGCTTCCACCATCACCTGGTGCGTGACACGGTGTACAACGGCCTACTGAAGCGCGCGCGCGCCAACCTGCACTTGGCGTTCGCGCGCTGGGCCGACAAGGTCAATGCCGACCGCGACCGCGCGCTGGAGTTCGAGGAGATCCTCGGCTACCACCTCGAACAGGCCTATCGCTATCTGGCGGAACTGGGAACGCTGGACGAAGCCGGTGTGGCCATCGGCGTCGATGCTTCCGGGCGCCTGGCCAACGCCGCCAAGCGTGCGTTCGCGCGTGGCGACATGCATGCGGCGGCAAGCCTGTTTCGGCGCGCCATTGCGCTGCTGCCTGCGGGCGATCGGGGGCGCGCCGGACTGCTCCCGCAGTTGGGTGAAACGTTGATGGGCCTGGGGGACTACGCGTCCGCGCGCACTGCCGTCGACGAGGCGGCCGAGTGTGCCGTGCGCCTGGGTGATGTACGCGTCCAGGCTGCGAGCCAGATCGTTGGCATGCTGATTCGTCTGCACAGCGGTGAGCCGGGAGACTGGAGCGAGCAGACCCTGAGTGCGGCCCATCAACTGATCCCGGCGTTGGAGCATGAATCTGCCCACAACGAACTGGCCATGACGTGGCGATTGATTCTTCGGGTACATGGCATCGCGGGTCGATACAACTTGGTCAGCGATGCGGTGGGTCGCTCGATCAAGCATGCGCGGCTGGCCGGCAACTCCTGGCTCGCCGAGATCAACGGCATCACCCTGGCGCAAGTGCTGCTGTTGGGATCGACGCCGGTGCCACAAGCCATCATTGAGTGCCAGGCCCTGCTGGCCGAGGGCCTGAAGGACCGTCAGACCGAGTGCATCGTCATGTGCACTCTGGCGCAGCTGAAGGCCATGCGCGGGGACTTGGCGGAGGCGCGCGAGCTTTGCAGGCGGAGCAGGGCACGGATGAAGGATCTGGGTCGGGGCGTTTTCGCGGCGTCAACCGGCTTGGATTTGCTGCTGGTCGAGTTGCACGGCGGCGACCTCGGCTTGGCCGAGCGCGAGGTGCGCGAGGACTTCGAGTTCCTGTCGAGCATCGGCGAGACCTACACCCTGTCGACCATGGCCGCGTTGCTGTCGCGGGTCGTGCGCGACCAGGGCCGCGACGAAGAAGCACTGGCGCTGTCGAAGACAGCCGAAGCCGCCTCGGCGGCAGACGACCTGGATTCGCATGCGCTGTGGCGGTCGATCCGTGCGCCGATCCTGGCTCGCAGCGGACAGCTCGCGCGGGCCGAAGAGCTTGCCCGAACGGCCGTAGACATGGTGTTGACCACCGAGTCGCCGAACATCAAAGCGGATGCGCTTGCGGAACTGGCCTCGGTGCTTCGTCTGTGCGGGAAGTCGGCCGAGGCGCGACATGTTGTCGGCCAAGCGATCGAACTCTACGAGCAGAAGGGCAATATCGTGTCGGCGAGCCGCAACAGGGTCTGGCGCGAGGCTCTCGATGCCACTTGAACTTCGCTCTCAGCGAATGCTGAAGCGACCATTGTCGACGGCCTCGACCAGGAACTCCCAGATTCCGACACACATGGCAGACGCGGGCGTGTGTGGCGCCGAGGTGTACGTCTTGCGCTCGCGAATGCACGGGTTGCCGCTAGTGGGTCCGCCGGTCTGCGAACAGGCCTGCAGGTCGATGACATTCGCCGGGAACGCCGGATCCTTGAGGTACTTCAGCACCGCATTGGCAATATTGGATCCGGGCACGATCTTGGCCGGGCTGATGCGCAGGTAGATTTTCAGGTTGTTGAACGCGGCCGGCGCACTAGGGATCGTTAGGTCCGACTGGAAGCACCCGTCGGCCGTGTACAGCGGCGAGCACGATTGCCCGTCCGGCGGAGTCTCGTAAACCCTGGCCGTGGTGGTGAAGTCGATCGGCGGAACGTCCAACGTCGTCGTGAATGGATCGACCGCCGTGGGCCAACTTCCCTGAGACGTGCCGCATGCGGTGGCGGCCGAGCCCGTGTAGAACAGCCCCCCCTCCTCGGTCACGAAAGTCTCGAAGCCCAAGTTGATGTCCACGGCCGGCTGCGTGATCAGCGGCGTGTCGGCGTAACCCTCGCCGCGGCTCGCACTGGACGTCGACTTGACGGTGAAGCGCAGCTTCGTCCCGGCCTGCGGCGTGATGAAGGTGACCGAAAAGGTCTTCGACGAATTCTTGTCCACCTTCAGGTCATCACACTCGACCACGGTCGGCTTGTCGGGGGCGCTGACGACCGCGCAGGACAGGCCCGTCGAGCCGTCGAAGCGAGCGATGGCCGTGCTTCCCGTGGCCCCGCTCACGGCGGTCGTGCCCTTGAAGTCGTAGGTGTAGCTGTTGCGGGAACTGTTGTTCTTGACCGTGACCTCGTAGGACACCCTGAAGCTCGGCCCTCCCGCACGGCTGACCGACACCGACGCCGGATCGGATACCACCTTGATCGACACGTGGTCCCTGCCGTAGGTGGCGAACGCCTGGGCGCCGAACCCCAGTGACAGGAAGGCCAGCAATGCGCTGTTCAGGAAAAGGGCAGTCTTCACGGTGATCTCTCCTTTGGCACCAAGGGTTGTCGCGCAGCAGGTGCGCCTTGATGTCGCGCAAACAACCTCGCATTTGCGGGTGCAACTTTGTCACTGAATGTTGTCACCCGTTTCGCAGGTGTCAAGCCCTGCACGCGGTCATGTCATTCATCCGTCGTGCGCCGTGATGAGAAACCCCCTGAATGGGTGGTGGGTGCGGGGCGCCCTGTAAGGCCGGGGTGCACCCCGGCGGTGGCGTCGAGTCAATCCACCGGTGCCACCGCCTCGCGCACCGGATCGCGCGGCGCGCCCGCAAACTGCGCCAGCGCCACGCCGGCAAGCGCCAGCGCCGCGCCTGCCAGCTTGATGCCGGTGTAGCTCTCGCCGGTGGCCACCCAGGCCACCAGGCCGGCCACCGGTGGCATCAGATACATCAGCGGCGCGCTGCGCGCCACACCGCGCACCGCGTTGACCCAACCCCAGGCCAGCCAGCCAAGGAAGGCCGACAGCAGCACCGCGTAGGCCACGCCGGCCCAGACCGCCGGGCCGAGCTGGCTCCATGGCACCTGCAGCCCGGCGGGCAGGCTGATCAGCACCACCGGCAGGCTGCCGAGCAGCACCGCGTAGGTCATGACGACCACGCCGCCGTGCCTTTCGATCAGCGGCTTGGCCGCCACCGTGTAGTACGAAAAGAACGACGCCGCCACCAGCAGCACCAAGTCGCCGGCCGACGCCGACCACTGGGCGCCGAGCAGCTTGTCCGACAGGAACAGCAGCACCCCGCCGAGGGCCACCGCCACGCCCGCCACTTGGCCGCGCGTCAGCGTCTCGATGCCCGACACGCGCAGGATGAGCAGCGTGAACAACGGCCCGCAGCCCAGGATCAGCGAGCTGGAAAACGCGGTCGACCAGTGGATGCCGTAGGTCACCAGCCCGACGTGCAGCAGGTGCCCGGCGATGCCCAGCTTGAGCAGCGCCAGCAGGTCGCCCCTGGGCACGCGCGGCCAGCGCCCGCCGAAGCGCCAGCACAGCAGCGCGGCCGCAGCCAGCGGCATGACCAGGTAGCGCACCATCAGGAAGCCGCCCGGCGACATCGCCACGAACAGCATCTTCTGCACGCTGAAGTTGCTGCCCCAGACGACGATCAGCGCAATCGCCACCCACAGTGCCTTGCGCTCGCGCGCGGCGCGGTCGGATGGCTCGGCGGGCTGGCTCATGCGCGCAGTGTCGCCCAGGTGCCCTTCAGCGCCTCGCAACGCCGTGTTCACGCCGCCTGCACCCACGCACGGCACGGCCGTGCCACCATGCGTGCATGAACACACCCTCCCTGCAGCAAGCCCGCGGCATCGAACGCATCGTCACCGGCCAGGCCACCAGCGACGGCGCCGGCGTCAAGCTCACGCGCGTGCTGACGCAAGACCTGCAGCGCCGGCTCGACCCCTTCCTGATGCTCGACGCCTTCGGCACCGACAACCCGGGCGACTACATCGGCGGCTTCCCCGACCACCCGCACCGCGGTTTCGAGACCGTGACCTACATGCTCGACGGCCGCATGCGCCACCGCGACTCGGCCGGCCACGAAGGCCTGCTGGCCAGCGGCGGCGTGCAGTGGATGACCGCCGGGCGCGGCGTCATCCACAGCGAGATGCCCGAGCAGGAGGCCGGCCGCATGGAAGGCTTCCAGCTGTGGCTGAACCTGCCGGCCAAGGACAAGATGTGCGCGCCCTGGTACCGCGACATCCCGTCGGCGGAGATTCCCGAGCTGCAGACGCCGCAGGGCGTGGGCGTGCGCGTCATCGCCGGCGCCAGCCACGGCGTGGCCGGCGCGATGCAGCGCGAGGCCACGCAACCGCTGTACCTCGACTTGTCGCTGCCCGCGGGTGCCGAGTTCGAGCAGCCGCTGCCGGCCGCACACAACGCCTTCGTCTACGTCTACCGCGGCGAGCTGCAGGTCGCCGGCCAAGCGGTGGCGCGCCAGCGTTTGGCCATCCTGGCGAATGCGCCGGGCAGCGACGGCGTGCGCCTGCAAGGCGGGCCGGATGGCGCGCGCGCCATCCTCATCGCCGGGCTGCCGCTGAACGAGCCGATCGCGCAGTACGGCCCCTTCGTCATGAACAGCAACGAAGAGATCTTCCAGGCGGTCGAGGACTTTCGCGCCGGCAGGCTGGCCTGAGCTGCGTCAGGCGACGACGTGCACACCCCTGCCGAAGGCGACGCGGCCCTGGATCTGGGCCGCGGCCTCGCTGGGCTGCGGGTAGTACCAGACCGCGTCCGGGTGCATCTCGCCGTTGACGAACAGGCTGTAGTAGCGGGCCTCGCCCTTCCAGTGGCAATGGCTGCGGTGGTTGCTGAAGCTGGTGTACTCGCGCTTCAGGCTGTCCTGCGGAAAGTAGTGGTCGCCTTCCACCACCACGGTGTCGTCGCTCTCGGCCACCACCACGCCGTTCCACACTGCCTTCATGCTGTTGCTCCTGTGGCGGCGAGCCCTGCCGCCGGCGCAAGCTTAGCGGCTGCACGCCGACGGCACATGGGCGCCGCCCTGCCAATCGAGCCACCAACCCAGCGGCACTTCGTTGGCCACCCGCTCCGGCGACAGGTGTTCGGTCACCTGCAGTCCGGCGTGCAGTTCGTGGCTCGAGTCGAACCAGCCGCAGCCGAGCGGCACCTCGTCCAGCGCCTGGGGGCCGGGCTCGGCGCCGCCGTTCACCCAGTCCGGCACCGCCGCGCGCGGCAGCGGCCGGGCCGGCGCGGCGCGCCACCAGGTCAGTCGTTGACAGAGCTTCATGTCGCGCTCCTCGGGGCTGGGATGACATGGCGTCATCGTCCCGCGACCTGCGCTGCGCCTCAATCGCCCCGAGGGCGGGCCGTCGGGGGCCCCCTTCCGGGGGGGGGGGGGCCGTTCGACGTGGCGCAGGATTGCCCCGGCCGCTGGCGCGGCAAGGTCATCGACCTGACGCAGACGCTGACGCCGGAATGCCCGCAGATCGTGTGCAGCGTCGGCAGCCTGACACCGCGCGCGGTACGCGCTGCGGATAATGCGCGCCCCGTACCCGCACTCGTTCACCGGAGACACGATGGCCAAGACCGCTGCCGCGCCCGCCAAGAAGCCCACCACCAAGAAGGCCTCGGCCGCCGTGACACCTGCGGCGCGGACCGCCCGCGCGCGCAAGACGCCGGGGGCGCCCAGGGCCGAAGCGCCGCG
>DAORHX010000050.1:0-14855 GCA_035438245.1 Rubrivivax sp. | reverse complement strand
CCCGCGCTGCGGCCGAAGATGCCGACATCGGCTCGGCACGGGATCGGCTCTACACTCGGCTGGCCCGCGGCGTCAGCGAAGCCGGCCTGGCCCGGGAGACGCTGTTCCTCGCGCGGCTGGCGCTGCTGCTGTGCGAGCGGCTCGACGACGAGGCCGCGGCCGCCGCGGCGATCGACGCCGCGTTGCACGAGCTGCCGCAGCCGTCGCTGTCGGCGCCCGACGCCACCTACTGACACACCGAAGGAGACACGACTTGAGTTCACGCCGCAGCTTCATCGCCGCCAGCGCCGGTGCCGCGCTGTTCCCCGCCTTCAGCGCGCACGCGCAGGCCGGCACGCTGCGCTGGGTGGTGCCCTACCCGCCCGGCGGCGGCACCGACGTGCTCGGCCGCACGCTGGTCGAGGCGATGCGCGGGCCGCTGGGCATGAGCATCGTGGTCGAGAACAAGCCGGGCGCATCGACCAACATCGCCGCACAGGACGTGGCGCGCGCCGCGCCCGACGGCCGCACCGTGCTGCAGGCCGACAACGCGCTGATGGCGTTCAACGAGCACCTGTTCAAGAAGCTGCCGGTCGACCCGGAAAAGGACTTCAGCTACATCGGCGGCATCGGCAAGTTCCCGCTGGCGCTGGTCGTCAACGCGGACTTCCCGGCCAGAACCTTCAAGGAGTTCCTGGCCTACGTGCGCGCCAATCCCGGCAAGGTGAACTACGCGTCGCCGGGCAACGGCTCGCCGCACCATCTGGCGATGGAGATGTTCAAGAACCGCACGAAGACCTACCTCGTGCACATCCCCTACCGCGGCGCCGCACCGGCGATGCAGGATGTCATGGCGGGCCAGGTGCCGGTGATGTTCCTCGACCTGGCCTCGGGCCTGCCGACGATGCAAGGCGGCAAGGTGCGCGTGCTGGCCTACGGCGGCAGGACACGCACGCCGCTGCTGCCGGGCGTGCCGACGCTGCTCGAGGAGAACGTGCGCGAGGTCGAGGTGTTCGCGTTCCAGGGGCTGCTCGGGCCGGCCGGCATGGCGCCGGCCGTCGTGCAGCGGCTGAACGCCGAGCTGAACAAGGCGCTGGGCGACACCGCGGTGCTGAAGCGCTTCCTCGACTTCGGCATGGAGCCGATGCCGGGCACGCCCGAGCAGTTCCGCAACTTCGCGCGCGGCGAAGCGCGGCGCTGGGGGCCGATCATCCGCGACACCGGCATCGCGCTGGATTGAAGCCGGCAGCGCACCGAGGGCGCGCGGCGACCCGGCGCGCCTTCAGTCCGCGCCGCGCTGCGCCTGCAGCCACTCGCGGCGACGGCGCCACGGTGCGACACTGCGGTCGCATCACCCACTCCCAGGGGCCGCGAGCCGGCCGACGTCGATGCTGCTGAACGCCACGCTGCTGTGCCTGCACCTGCTCGCCGCCACGCTATGGATCGGCGGCATGGCCGTGATGCACTTCGCCGTGCGTCCGGCCGCCGTGCAGACGCTGGAGCCACCGTTGCGCCTGCCGTTCATGGCGGCGGCGCTGGGCCGCTTCTTCGCCGCGGTCAGCATCGCCATCGTCGTGCTGCTCGGCAGCGGGCTGCTGCTGCTGTGGCTGCGCGGCGGCTTCGCCACGGCGCACTGGAGCGTGCACGCGATGTTCGCGCTGGGCCTGCTGATGATCGCGGTCTACGGCCACATCCGCTTCGTCGCCTATCCGCGGCTGCAACAGGCGGTGTCCGCCCGCAGCTGGCCACAGGCTGCCGCGCAGCTGAACGCGATCCGCGTGCGTGTCGCCTTCAACCTGTTCGTCGGCACCTTGGTGTTCGTGCTGGCGATGGTCGCCCGCGTCTGGTGATGCCCGACAGCGCGTTCTATGCGTGGCTGCAGACGGCGGTCGAGGCGGCGGCCACGGTGGCCTTCGCGCTGTCGGGGCTGATGGAGGCGGCGCGCAAGCGGCTCGACGTCGTCGGCGTGTGCGTCGTCGCCGGTCTCACCGCCTTCGGCGGCGGCACGCTGCGCGACGTGCTGCTCGACCGGCGGCCGTTCTTCTGGGTCGAGCACGCGCACTGGCTGTGGGCGCTGCTGGCGCTGTGCATCGCCGCCACCTTCGTGCTGCACGCGCGCCACTTCGAGCCGACCGAACGCGCGATGCAGTGGCCCGACGCGCTCGGGCTCGGCCTGTTCAGCGCCAGCGGCACGCAGCTGGCGCTGGCGCAGCAGCTGCCGGCGATCGTCGCGGTGCTGATGGGCGTGGTCACCGCGGCCTGCGGCGGCGTGCTGCGCGACATCGTCGTCAACGAGATCCCGCGGGCGTTCAAGGGCCGGCAGCCGTATGCCGTGTGCGCGTTCGTCGGCGGCTGGGCCGTGGTGGTGATGCAGGCGCTGGGCTTCGGCAGTGGCTGGAGCCTGCTCGCCGGCGCGGCCGTCGGCAGCGGGCTGCGCGCGCTGGCCATGCTCAGCGGCTACCACCTGCCGCGCGGCCGGGCCGAGGCGGAGCCGCCGGCCTGACTGCAGAAGCGAAGCCAGGACTCGCCGCGGCGAGATGCGTCAGCCGTCGATGACGATCAACTCGCTGCCTGGCGGATCGGCATACAGCTGCTGCACCAGCGCGGCGCGGCGGTGCAACGCTGCGCGCTGGTTGATGTAGCCCTTGTCGGTCAGTTCGTTGCCGTCGATCGATGGTGGCTCGGCCATCAGCAGCACGCGCGCGATGCGCTGGCTGCTGCCGCTTTGCGCAGCGTTGTGCGCGGCCAGGCCTTCGCGCACGCGGGCGCGCACGGCCGGGTCGCGCATCAGCGTGTCGAGCGTGGCGTCAGGCTTGCCCGCCAGCTGCCGGCATGCCGCCAGGTTCGGCCACGCCAGCAACGCCACGTAGGCCTTGTCCTGGCCGGCGACCAGCGCGTCCTGGATCACCGGCGAGGCCGCGCCGATGGCCGCGACGCGCAGCGTGCCGACATGCACGAAGGTGCCGGATTCGAGCTTGAAGTCCTCGACCACGCGCCCGGCGAAGACCAGGCCCTGCGACGGGTCGTCCGCGTCGACGAAGGTGGCGGCATCGCCGATCTTGTAGAAGCCCTCGTCGTCGAAGGCGGCGGCGGTCAGCTCGGGCTGGCGGTGGTAGCCGGGCGTGACGATGACGCCGCGCAGCCGCAGCTCGTACTTCGGCCCGGCCGGCACCAGCTTCAGCTCGACGCCCGGGTGCGGCAGGCCGATCAGGCCGACACGTTCGGTGTCCCAGTAGGTGGAGGTGGCGGTGGGCGCGGTCTCGGTCGCGCCCCAGCCAGTGAAGAAGACGATGCGCTGCCCGGTGTACTTGACGGCCAGCGCCTGCATGCGCCGGTACAGGTCGTCGCTGAGCGTGGCGCCGCCGTAGCTCAGCAGCTGCAGCCGCGCGAAGAAGCTGCGCGCCAGCGCCTCGTCCTGCTCCAGCGCGGTAGCCAGCATGGCGTAGCCGGCCGGCACGTTGGAGAAGCTGGTCGGCGAGACCTCGCGCAGGTTGCGCAGCGTGGTGTCGAACTGCCCGGGCAGCGGCCGCCCCTCGTCGATGTGGAAGGTGCCACCGTGGCCGAGCAGCGAATGGAAAGTGGCGTTGCCGCCCATCGTGTGGTTCCACGGCAGCCAGTCCAGGATCACCGGCGGCGGCTCGGCGGGATCGGGCTGGCGCGTCTGCATGGCCATCGCCAGGTTCGCGCACATCATGCGCTGCGTGTTGATGACCGCCTTCGGCATGCCGGTGGAGCCCGAGGTGAACAGCAGCTTGCCGACGCTGTCGGGCGTGAGGCGCGCCAGCGCCGCGTCGACCGCCGGCGTGACCGTCGTCGCCGCCAGCTCGGCATAGGCCGTGCTTGGCAGGCCTTCGGCCGCACGCTGCACATGCACCAGCGTCACGCCGCGCAGGTCGAGTGCCGCCAGCGCCCTGGCGAAGGCCGGCCCGTCCTGCACCATCACCAGGCCGGGGCGGATCAACTCGAAGATGTAGCGCAGCTTGGCGTGGTCCTGGCTCAGCAGCGAATAGGCCGGCGACACCGGCGCCGCGGGTGCGCCGGCCTGCATCGCGGCCATCGTCATCAGCGCGTGCTCGATCGAGTTGCCGCTGAGGATGGCCACCGCACGCTCGGGCCCGGCGCCCAGGTCGAGCAGCGCCTGCGTCAGCGCGTTCACCGTCTGCCGCGCCTGCGCATAGCCGACCTTCAGCCACGCGCCATCGGCGCCGCGGCGCTGCGCCAGCCAGGGCTGATCCGGCCGCTCGTCGGCCCACTTGTGCAGCAGGCTGGGAATGTGCGACGGGTAGCCCTGCAGCGGCACGCGCGAGCGCAGGATCATGCTGCCGTCGTCGCGGCGCAGGACTTCGATGTCGCGCTTCAGCCAGTTCAGCTTCTTGAACGGCGGCCGCGGCGTGGGGCTGGGGTGCATGAGCGTGGCAAGGGGTGAGGCGGGAGGCGATGGCTCCCGCGCAGTCTGGCCTGGACGGCCTTCCCGCAGAATAGGGTTCACTGCCGATGGAACCCTGTCACCCCCGGGACATTCGATGACTGCCGCCCCCTCGCCCGCCCCCGAGTTGAACATTCCCGAAGGCTTCAAGCCGCGCCGCTTCGGCGAAGGCTTCATCGCCGCCAATGGCCCGCTGTACGTCAAGAAGCAGGAGCGCGGTCTGCTGCTTGGCTTCCGCGTCGAGCCGCGCCACTGCAACCCGGCGGGCATCTGCCACGGCGGCATGATCGCCACCTTCTGCGACATGCTGCTGCCGATCTCGGCGCACCACCTGTCCGACGAACTGGGCGAGCACTTCCTGCCGACCATCAGCCTGCAGGTCGACTATCTGGGCCCGTCGCCGAAGGGCGCCTGGGTACAGGGCGAAGCCCAGCTGCTGCGCACGACGCGCAGCCTGGTGTTCATGCAGGGCACGGTCACGGCCGATGGCCAGAACGTCGCGCGGGCCAGCGGCATCTTCAAGATCGGCCCGCGCTTCGAGGACGCGTTCGGCCCCGGCACCAAGCCGCCGCAACCCTGAAAGGCTACCGATGTCGCTGCTGCTGACGCGTCGGGACCTGCATCCGTTCATCGGCATGGACCTGCCGTGGCTGCTGGAGCAGCGCGCGCTGACGCGGCGCGACCATGCGTTCATCGTCTGGGTGCCTTTCGAGGGCGCGCAGCGCCGCTTCAGCTACGGCGAGTTCCTGGCACGCGTGCAGCGCATCGCCGGCGGACTGCACCAGCGCGGCGTGCGCCGCGGCGAACGCGTGCTGATCCACCTGGACAACTGCGCCGAAGCGCTGCTGGCCTGGTACGCCTGCGCTTGGCTCGGCGCGGTGGCGGTGACGACGAACGCGCGCGCCGCCGGCGACGAACTGGCCTACTACGCCGAACACAGCGAAGCGGTCGCCGGCATCACCCAGCCGCGCTTCGCCGAGCTGGTGGCCCGGTCCTGCTCCGGGCTGCAGTGGCTGGCAGTCACGCTCGACGACAACGGCGCGCCGCCCGAGCATCCGGTGGAGCGCGGCCTGCTCTTCGACGCCATCGATGCCGAGCCGCTGCCGCGCCAGGCGCCCGATCCGCTGGCCGCCTGCAGCGTGCAGTACACCTCGGGCACCACCTCGCGGCCCAAGGGCGTGCTGTGGACCCACGCCAACGCGCTGTGGGGCGCGCGCATCAACGCGCTGCACGAGGACCTGCGCGCCGACGACGTGCACCTGGTGCACCTGCCGCTGTTCCACACCAACGCGCAGGCCTATTCGGTGCTGGCCTGCCTGTGGGCCGGCGCCACCGCAGTGGTGGTGCCGCGCTTCTCGACCAGCCGCTTCTGGGCGGTGTCGCTGGCACATCGCTGCACCTGGACCTCGCTGGTGCCGTTCTGCGTCAAGGCGCTGATGGACCAGGAGGTGCCGGCGCACCACTATCGCCTGTGGGGCAGCGCGGTCAACGAGCCGCCGACCGACGCGCACTTCCGCGTCAAGACCCTCGGCTGGTGGGGCATGACCGAGACCATCACCCACGGCATCGTCGGCAGCCCGCAGCTGCCGAACCGGCCGCTGAGCATCGGCCGGCCGGCGCCGGAATACGGCATCGCCATCGTCGAGGACGACAGCCTGCCCGTGCGCGAGGCGCGCCATGTCGAGCCCGGCGGCAGCGGCCAGCTGCTGATCCGCGGCGTGCGCGGGCTGTCGCTGTTCCAGGAATACCTGGGCAACCCGCGTGCAACGGCCGACAGCTTCGACCCCGACGGCTGGTTCCGCACCGGCGACCGCATCCACATCCTCGACGACGGCAGCCTGCAGTTCGGCGACCGCAGCAAGGACATGCTCAAGGTCGGCGGCGAGAACGTCGCCGCCAGCGAGATCGAGCGCGTCGTGCTGCAGGTGGCCGGCGTGCATGAATGTGCGGTGGTGGCGAAGAAGCACCCGATGCTCGACGAGGTGCCGGTGCTATTCGTGCTGCCGGCCGCACACGCCGAGATCGACCTGCTCGAGCGCATCGGCGCCGCCTGCGAAGCGCAGCTGGCCGACTTCAAGCGGCCGCGCGAGCTGCGGCTGGTGAAGGACTTCCCGCGCTCGACACTGGAGAAGATCGCCAAGGCCGAGCTGCGGCGCATGCTCGAGGCCGAGGGTGGCGCCGCGATGCCGCCCGGCTGAGCCGGCCTGACGCGAAGCCGCCGCAGACCGCCTGGGCCAGACCGCGCGCGGCGCGCTCGATTCGGATCACTCGACCTTCAAGCCCACCTGCTGGATCAGCGGGCCCCATTTCTGGCGCTCGCGAGACGCGAAAGCCGCCAGGTATCCCGGCGTGCCGCCGGCAGGTTCGTGGCCCAGCTCGAGCAGGCGCTGGCGGATCTCGGGCATGGCCAGCAACTTGGCCAGTTCGGTGTTCAGGCGCTGCACCACCGCGGGCGGCGTGCCCGCCGGGGCGTAGAGCCCGTTCCAGGCCAGCACCTCGAAGCCGTCCACGCCTTGCGCGGCGACCGGGCGCGCGTCGGGCAGCAGTGCCGAGGGCGTGGACGATGTGATGCCCAGCACCTTCAGCTTGCCGGCACCGACGAAGCCGCGCGCCGCACTGACCGTGTCGATGCTCAACGGTACCTGGCCGCCCATCAGGTCGGTCATCGCTGTGCCCGACCCCTTGTACGGGATGTTGCGCAGCCGGGCATGCGTCTGCTGCTGCAGCAGTTCGAGCACCAGGCGCGCCGTCGTGCTGGGCAGCGCGACGTTGATCGTATCTGGCTTGGCCTTGGCCTCGGCCAGCACGTCGGCGACGCTGCGGTAGGGCGAGTTCGGCGTCGTCAGCACCACCATCGGGAAGGTGCTGACCAGCATGACCGGTTCGAAATCCTTCTCGGGGTTGAACGGCATGCTCGGGTAGAGAAACTGGTTCAGCACGTGGGTGCCGTTGGTGCCCATCAGCAGGGTGTAGCCGTCGGCAGCCGCGCGCGCCGCTTCCGCGGCGCCGATGTTGCCCCCGGCGCCGGCACGGTTGTCGACGACGATGGCCTGCCCCAACGCCTTGCCGAGGTGCTCGGCGAGGAAACGCGTTGCCACATCGGTGCCCTGTCCCGGCTGGTAGGGCACCACGATGCGCACCGGCTTGGTGGGATAGGCCTGCGCAAGCGCGGCGGGCAGCGCCGTCGCGGCGGCCAGGGCGGCGATGGCTTTCAGGAACTGTCGTTTCATGGATGTCTCCTGGGTTGTGTGTTCAGGGGTGTTCAGCGCGCCGCCCGTCGCGGCGTCGCACCACGCTGTCTGGCGCGGTCGATCTGTTCGCTCGTCAGCCCCGCCTCGCGCAGCACGGATTCGGCGTGCTGCGCAAAGGCCGGCGGCGGCGCACCGGGGTGCCCAGGCGTGCGGCCGAGCCGCATGGGCAGGCCCAGGCCGCGGTAGCCGGCGCCGTCGACGCGCATCCGGCGGTGGTGCGCGTGGGCCTGCTCGAAGGCCTGTGGCACGGTGTTCACCGGCCCGGCGGGCACACCCATGCGCATCAGTCCTTCGCACAACTCGTCGCGCATGCGGTGGGCCAGAGCGTCGGCAATCAACGCCCGCAGCGCGTCCCGGTGGTGCAGCCGGGACGCATTGCGTGCAAAGCGTTCATCGCCGGGCAGCGCGCCCAGATCGACGCATTCGCAAAAGCGCAAGAACTGGCGGTCGTTGAGGATGCCGAGGAAGATCGGCCCGTCGCGGCACTCGAAACGGTCGTAGGGTGCGATGTTCGGATGCGCGCTGCCCAGCAGCTCGGGCGTGCGCGCCGAGTACATCCAGTTCGACGCATGCGGCACCAGCAGGCTCAGCGCGGTGTCGAACAGCGTGGCTTCGACGCGCTGGCCGCGGCCGCTTTGCTGGCGCTCGAACAGTGCCATCAGGATGCCGGACATCGCGGTGTAGGCCGTCAGGTGGTCGACGATGGGGATGCCTACGCGCGTCGGCCCCGAGGCGGGATCGCCGTTGACGCTCATCAGCCCGCACATGGCTTGCAGGATGGCGTCGTAGCCGGGCAGGCCGCCGAGCGGGCCATCGGCGCCGAAGCCCGACACCGCGCAGTACACCAGCCGCGGAAAGCGCGCTGCGAGCACGCTGTCGTAGTCCAGGCCCCAGCGGGACATCGTGCCGGGGATGAAGTTCTCCACCAGCACGTCGGCGCCGTCCAGCAATTGCAGCAGCAGCGCCCGCCCCTCGGGCTGCGACAGATCGAGCGCGATGCCGCGCTTGCCGCGGTTGAGTGCGACGAAGTAGGCGGCGTCGCCATGCTCGTCGAAGGGCGGGCCCAGCGTGCGCGTCTCGTCGCCCGCCGGCGGCTCGACCTTGACGACCTCGGCGCCGTGGTCGGCCAGCATCTGCGTGCACAGCGGACCGGCCAGGACGCGCGACAGGTCGATCACGCGCAGGCCGGCGAGGGCCCCGCCGGCTGGCGCTGCGGCCAAGGGGTTCATGTTCAAGGGACCAGGCCGGCCGCAGGGTCAGCCGCGCGAGGGCAGTTCGACGACGCCCGAACCGACGACCGAGAGTTCGTCGTCCTGATTGCGTGCTTCCTGCTCGATCTCCACCAGGTGGCGGCCCTGCTCGATGAACTTGCGCTTCACCCGGCCCTTGATGAACAGCAGGTCGCCCTCGGGGTTGTGGCGGCGGATCTTGCAGCTGGCCTGGCGCAGGAAGCCATCGTCGCCGATCCAGTTCGTCAGGTGGTGGGTCAGCCACGAGGTGCGCTCGGGGCCGTAGTCGTAAGCGCCGGGGGCGCCGACCTCGAGCGCGAAGTCCTCCTCCCAGTGCACACGCTCGGGCACGTCGGGAATGCCGAAGCGGTTGGTGATGCCCACGCCCGGGTGGGCGTCGATCAGCTTGAAGGCCAGCTTGTTGGCGCGGATGTACAGGCCGCCCCAGCCCTGCGCATAGGCAATGAAGCCGGTCACCGTCATCGGGCCCTTGAACATCACGGGCAATGCCTCGCCTTCGACCACGTCCTGCCAGTAGCGCGGCGTGGCGCCGCGCACTTCCTCGTCGCGGTACAGCTGGTAGGCGGCCTGGATCTCCTCGGGCGAGTAGCGGCGCGGCTCGCGGGCGCGCACTTCCTTGTACTTGGTGCCTTGCTCGCGGGCGTGGTCGCGCTCGGTGCGGAAGCACCAGCTGTCGGCCTCGGCGACCTTGTCGCCGCGCTGGTTGAAGAAGTCGACGTGGTAGACCTGCTGCACGGCGCGGCCGGCGAAGCGGGTCTGGTGCTCGACCAGATCCTTCAGGTAGGCCTCGGTGCGGATCTCGTCGTTGCGGTGCACGGGCTTGTGCCATGTCCAGTCGGCACCCGACCACATGGCGTGCACGCCGGGCAGGCCGCCGACGTAGCCCGAGACGATTCGATTGGTGGCGAACAGGAAGCTGGGCAGCGCGATGATGCCGCCGTAGCGCGTCTTGGCCGCGTATTCAGGCTCGCACCACAGCGGGTTGTCGTCGCCGATGCCGTGCGCATAGTGGCGGATGTTGTCGCGCGTGGCCTCGTGGCACCAGGGTTCGGCGGTGTTGGTGATCATGACGCCGATGCGCTCGCGCAGCTCGTCGAGGCCGGCTTCGGTGATTTTGGGGAAAGTGCGGTCGTTGGGGGCAGACATGGTCGTCTCCTGGTTCAGGGGTGGGGCTGGGTTTCAGGTCGGGTTCGCGGGGGCGGCCTTGGCGGCCTCCTGTTCGCGCAGCTTGCGGCGGTGGATCTTTCCGGCGGGCGTCTTGGGCAACTCGTGCACGAACTCCACCTGGCGCGGGTATTCGTGTTGGCTCAGGCGGTGGCGAACGGTGTCCTGGATCTCGCGCGCGAAGTCGTCGGACGGCATGCGTTCGGAAACGACGAAGGCCTTCACCACCAGGCCGCGCAGTCCGTCGGGCACGCCGATCGCAGCCGCCTCGGACACGTCGGGGTGCTTGAGGACAGCGTCTTCGACCTCGACCGCGCCGATGGTCCAGCCGGCGGAGATGATCACGTCGTCGGCGCGGCCGCCGTGCCAGAAGCAGCCGTCCTCGTCGACACGGCCCAGGTCCTTGGTGGGCAGCCACTCGCCGCGGCGCCAGAGCTTGATCTCGCCAGTCACGCCGGGTTGGCAGGGCTTGCCTTCGGCATCGTGCACCTCGACACGCAGTCCCGGCACCGGCTTGCCCAGCGAGCCGCGCTTCACCGCGAAGTCGCTGGCGCCGGGGTAGTTCACCAGGCACACGCCGATCTCGGTGGTGCCGTACATGCTGCACGCCGGGTGGCCGAAGGTGGCTTCGACGAAAGCCGCCGTTTCGCTGTCGATCGGCTCGCCGGTGAACGAGACCTTGTTCAACCGATAGCGGTAGCGGCCCGCGGCGCCGCTGTTGCGCATCATGCGGTAGTGAGTGGCGGCCGCCGAGAGGTTGGTGAAGCGCTGGTCCTGCAGCGCCTGCAGCAGACGCCCGCCGTCGAACTTGCCTTGGTAGGCGCCGATGGTCACGCCCAGCGCCAGCGGCGCCAGCGTGCCGTGCCACAGCCCGTGGCCCCAGGCGGGTGACGAGGGGCACATGAAGCGGTCGCCGGGGCGGATGCCGGTGCCGTACAGCGCCGCCAGCATCAAAGTGGCCAGCGCGCGGTGGGTGTGCTTGACGGCGTCCGGCAGTTCGCGCGTGGTGCCCGAGGTGTACTGGTACATCGCCAGGTCGTCGGCCCGGGTGCGCACCTCGAAGCTCGCCGGGAACGACTGCAGGCCGCGCGTCCACGCGTCGTCGGCGACGACGATGCGGGTGCCGGGCATCTCGGCCATCTGCGACGCCTTCTCGGCATTGGTGACGAGCAGACGGGGCTTGCAGTCGCCGACCCGCAGGCGGACGCCGTCCGGGCCGAACAGCGTGAACAGCGGCACCGCGATGGCGCCCATCTTCATCGCGCCGAACATCGCCACGTAGAACTCGCGCGACGGCTCGAGCATCACCGCGACGCGGTCGCCGGGCCGGATGCCGGCTTCGACCAGGCAGTGCGCGAAGCGCGACGAGTCCGCGGCCAACGCGCGGAAGCTCAGCTCCTGATAGCCGCCCGAGGCCTGGACGATGACCACGGCGGTGCGCTCGTCGACCGCATGGCGATCGAGGCACTCGTGCGCGATGTTCATGTGTTCGCGGTCACCGTCGAACAACTCCCAGAGCTTCTCCGGGGAGCAATGCGCTTGGGCATCCGCATACGAGGTGTAGTCGGTGAGTCGGCTCATGAGCGTGGCTTTTTCAGGGGGTCTCGAACAACTGGACTGAAGTGTGCCGAGCTGAGTTGTGATTGTCAATAGCGTTTGTCTGTTGTCTTAGGACAATCTCGTTTGCGTGAAACCCCCGACATCGAGCCCCTTCGTGCGGCCCGCGAGGGTCGTGAGGCGGCGAGGGCTTATGCTCGACCGCGATGTCAACGAACAAGCCGATGGCGATGTCCACTGCCTCCGCGGAGCGAGCTTCCTCCCCAGCACCCAGAGTGCGGCCGGTGCCGGCCGTCACGCGCGCGCTGGCCATCCTTCGCCTGCTCGGCGGCACTGCAGAGCCTCAGACCCTCAAGGCCATCGCCACGCAACTGGGCATGGTGTCGAGCACCTGCCTGCACATCCTGCGCGTGCTGGTCGACGAGGGGCTGGTCAAGGTCGACCTGGCCACGAAGCGCTACAGCCTCGGCGTGGGCATGCTCGCGCTGGCGCGCAGCGTGATCGACAGCAGCCCCTTTGCCGCCCTGGTGCAACCGGTGCTCGATCAGGTCGCGGCCACCTGGAACGTCACCGCCATCGGCGTGGAGATCCACGCCACCGACGATCTGGTGGTGCTCGCGCTGGCGCGTCCCAATGCGCCCTTTCGCCTGCACATCGATGTCGGCAGCCGTTTCGCCGCCATGACCAGCGCCACCGGCCGCCTCGTCGCCGCGCATGCCGACATCGAGCCCGCCGAACTTCGGCGCCGCTTCGCGTCGGCCCACTGGGATCAGCCGCCGAGTTGGGAGCAGTGGCAAAAGGAAGTCGAGTCCGTGCGCCGGCGCGGCTACAGCATCGATCGCGGCAACTACATCGGCGGCGTCACCGTGCTCGCCGCGCCGATCATCGACCGCCACGGTCGCGTGACGCACGCCATCGTCGCTGCCGGCGTGGCAGACCAGTTCAGCGGTGCTCAGGTCACCGCGCTCGCGCAGGCGCTGAAGAACGAGGCCCAGGCGCTGTCGCAACTCGTCAACATCCGGGCTTGAATCGGTGAACGCATCGGCGACGAACACAGTCTCGCTGCGCCCCGCGCTCGAAGCCGAGGATGCGGCTCCCCGTGGCTGAGCGCAACGCCCTGCCCTGGGCGATGCTCGCCGCCCTGGGCGCGGCCTTCACGCTGAGCCAGGCTTTCCGCACCGTCGGCGCGGTGCTGGCCGCGCCGCTGCAGGCCGAGTTCGGCCTGAGCCCGCAGCAGCTCGGCAGCTTCGCCGGCGCCTTCCATTTCGCCTTCGGCGCGCTGCAGCTGTTCATGGGCATCGGCATCGACCTGCACGGCGTGCGCCGCACCGTGCTGACGGCCTTTCCGCTGGCCATCGCCGGTGCCGTGCTGTCGGCGCTGGCGCCCGACTACGCAACGCTGCTGCTCGGCCAGGTGCTGATCGGCATCGGCTGCGCGCCGGCCTTCCTGGTGTGCACGGTGTTCGTCGCGCACCACTTCCCGCCCGAGCGCTTCGCCGCGGTGTCCGGCGCGGTGATGAGCCTCGGCGGCATCGGGCTGCTGGCCACCGGCACGCCGCTGGCCTGGCTGGTCGAGGCCAGCTCGTGGCGCATGGGCTTCTTCGTGCTGGCGGCCTGCTCGGTGCTGGCCTGGGGCTGGATCGCCTGGCAGGTGCACGAGCCGGCGTCGGCGCAGGCTGGGGCCGCGCCGCGCGAATCGATGGGCCGCGCGGTGCTGGCCTTCGGCGCGCTGCTCAGGCTGCCCTGGACCTGGGGCATCGTCACGCTGGCCTTCGTCTGCTATGCGTCGTTCATCTCGCTGCGCGGGCTGTGGCTCGGCCCGCTGCTGATCGAACGCCACGGCTTCTCGCTGGTGAACACCGGCCACGTGGTGCTGGCGGTGTCGGCGATCTCGTTGATCGGCCCGGCGCTGTTCGGCCGCTTCGACCCCGGCGGGCCTAAGCGGCGGCGTTTGCTGGTCGGCTGGTCGCTGGCATTGGCGGCGCTGTTCGTGGCGCTGGCGTTGCTGCGCTCAGCCAGCCTCGACGTGGCGCTGGCCTTGGCCATCGGCCTGATGTCGGGCTACATGATCCTGCAGTACGGCGAGGTGCGCAGCGCCTATGCGCCGGCCATCGTCGGCCGCGCGATGGCGCTGTTCACGATGGCCATGTTCATGGGCGTGGCGCTGATGCAGTGGTTCACGGGCTTCGTCGCTTCGCAGGCCAAGGCCGGCGGCGCCGACCCCTACAGCGCGGTGCTGCTGACCATCGCCGCGCTGCTGGCGGCCGGCGCGCTGGCCTTCGCGCTGCTGCCGAAGGCGCCGGCACCGCTCAGCCCAGGGGCTTGACCAGCGGCGGCGCGCGAAAGGCCGCGCTCGAATCGAGCTGGCCCTGGGACACGAGACGTTCATCGTGAAATCGGCCGACCCCCATGCCAGAATCACCCGGCACCAGGAGAAAGCAAGCATGAACCCTTCGGACCGCGCCGCAGCGCTGGCCCCGGCCACGATGGTGGACAGCGACCACCCGGCGGTGATCGCCTTCGCGCACCAACACGCACACGGTGCCGACGACCGCGAGCGCGCGGTCGCGCTGTTCCACGCGGTGCGCGACGGCGTGCGCTACGACCCGTACCGCGTCGACCTGAGCGTGCATGGCATGAAAGCCAGCACCGCGCTGACCAACGGCTACGGCTGGTGCGTGCCGAAGGCGGCGCTGATGGCCGCGGCCTGCCGCGCGGCCGGCATCCCGGCGCTGGTCGGCTATGCCGACGTGCGCAACCATCTGACCACTGAGAGGCTGCGCAAGAACATGGGCAGCGACCTGTTCGTCTGGCACGGCTACACCGACGTGTGGCTCGACGGTCGCTGGGTGAAGGCAACGCCGGCCTTCAACATCGAGCTGTGCGACCGTTTCGGCCTGCTGCCACTGGAGTTCGACGGCCGCACCGATTCGATCTACCACCCCTTCGACCGCGCCGGCAACCGCCACATGGAGTACGTGACGATGCACGGCACCTTCGATGACGTGCCGCTGCAGCGCATCGTCGACGACTTCAAGCTGCACTACCCGAACATGCCGCACGACAGCAGCGCGCTGAGCGGAGACTTCATGGCGGATGCGCAGCGCGAGGCCGCGGCGCAGCGCGGCTGACCCCTCAACTCCGCGTGTGTTCGATCGCCAGGAACCGCATGGCCGTTCGCGGCGCAAAGCGGAATTTCAGAAGTCCGCTGTCCGTGTGAAGAGCCGG
>DAORHX010000049.1:0-14968 GCA_035438245.1 Rubrivivax sp. | reverse complement strand
GGTGGCCGTCGCGCCGCCGGCACCGCCCGCGCCGCCGGCCGCACCGGTGCGCACCGCGCCGAAGCTCGACTTCAACGCCTGCGCCAAGCCCGAATACAACGCCGCCACGCGCCGCGCCGATGCGCAGGGCACGGTGGTCGTGGTCTACACGATGGACACCCACGGCGTGATCGGCGAGGCGCGCGTCGAGAAGTCCAGCGGCATGAGCCGCGAGCACAAGATGCTCGACCGCATGACGCTGGAGGCCGTGCAGGCGTGCAGGGGCACGCCGGGCACGGTGGACGGCAAGCCCGAGAAACTGAGCGGGCGCATCGAATACGTCTGGAAACTGACCGATTGACTGCTGGAGAAACCATGTCCGTTGCCCCTTCCCTGCCCTTGCCGCGACGCGCGCGGCGCTCGCTGGTCGCGCTGCAGGCCGGCCTGCTGCTGGCCTGCAGCCTGCCGCAGCTCGCGCTGGCGCAGTCGGCTTCCGATGCCGCCGCGATCGCCACCGAAACCGTCGCCAACCCCTATGGCCTGTCCGCGCTGTGGGCGCAGGGTGACTTCGTCGCACGCGGCACGCTGATCATCATGGTCATCATGAGCGTCGGCAGCTGGTACATCATCTTCACGAAGCTGTTCGAGCAGCGCAAGCTGATGAAGTCGGCCCAGGCGGCGGCGCAGAACTTCTGGAACGCCGGCTCGGTGAAGGCCGGCATCGGCAGCCTCGACGAAGGCAGCGCGTTCCGCTACGTCGCCGAAAGCGGCGTCAAGGCGAGCGAACACCACGAGGGCACGCTGGTCGAGCAGATCGACAAGCACACCTGGATCTCGATGAGCGTGCAGCGCGCCATCGACAACATCAACAGCCGCCTGCAGGACGGGCTGGCGTTCCTGGCCACCGTCGGCTCGACCGCGCCCTTCGTCGGCCTGTTCGGCACCGTCTGGGGCATCTACCACGCGCTCACCGCCATCGGCATCAGCGGCCAGGCGAGCATCGACAAGGTGGCCGGCCCGGTGGGCGAGGCGCTGATCATGACCGCCTTCGGCCTGGCCGTCGCGGTGCCGGCGGTGATGGGCTACAACTGGCTGATCCGCCGCAACAAGATGGCGATGGAGCGTGTCCGCGCCTTCGGCAGCGACGTACACAACGTGCTGCTGGCCGGCAAGCGATGACCGACCCCCGAAGCGCCTCCGGCGCGCCCCCTCGAGGGGGCGGCGCTGGCGGGCCGGCGAAGCCGGCTGCACGGCGGTCGCCCGACGGCGCCTGCCATGAAGCGGCGCTGCAAGGAGCTTGTCCATGGCGATGAACCTGGCCAATGCCGACGGCGACGAGGACGAGATGAACGCCACCATCAACACCACGCCGCTGGTCGACGTGATGCTGGTGCTGCTGATCATCTTCCTGATCACCATTCCGGTGGTGACGCAGAGCGTGCAGCTCGATCTGCCGAAGGAGCGCAACCAGCCGACGCAGACCAAGCCGGAGAACGTCGTCATCGCCGTCAACCGCGACGGCGAGGTGTTCTGGGGCATCGAGCGGCTGCCCGACACCGAGACGCTGGTGGCGCGGCTGAAGGTCGAGGCGGTGAAGGAGCCGCAGCCCGAGGTGCACATCCGCGGCGACAACGAGGTGCGCTACGAGAGTGTCGGCCGCGTCGTCATCGCCGCCCAGCGCGCCGGCATCCACAAGGTGGGTTTCATCACCGAGCCGCCGGCCGGCGCGGTGACCCGTTGACGAAGGTGGCGACACGATGGCGATGAACCTCAGGCCCGATGCCGGCGACGACGAGCCGATGACCGAGATGAACATGACGCCGCTGATCGACGTCATGCTGGTGCTGCTGATCATGTTCATCATCACCATCCCGATCCAGACGCACGCGGTGAAGATGAACATGCCGGTGGGGCCGAGCGCGCAGCCGCCGCGGCCGCCGGAGATCGTGCGCATCGACGTCGATTTCGACGGCACGATCGGCTGGAACGGCACGATCGTCGCCGACCGCGACGAGCTCGAATCGCGGCTGGCCGCCGTGGCGGCGATGCCCGACCAGGCTGAGGTCCATCTGCGGCCGAACAAGCTGGTGACCTACAAGGTGGTGGCGATGATCCTGGCGTCCGCGCAGCGGCTCGGCGTGACCAAGATCGGCATCATCGGCAACGAGCAGTTCCTGTGACCCCCCCGTCAAGCGCCTGCGGCGCTCCCCCCCGGGGGGGCAACGCCAGCGGCCCGGCAAAGCCGCTTCGCCAGCGCCTGCTGGATCGAGTGCGCGCTGGCGTGGGGATCCTGCTCGTCGCCACGGGCACGCTGGCCGCGGCGCAGGCGCTGCGCCCCGAGGTCGCCAGGCCGCTGCAGCAGGCCGGCGAGCTGCTGAAGGCCGGCAAGGCGAAAGAGGCGCTGGCCAAGGTGCGCGAAGCCGATGCCACGCCCCACAAGACGCCGGCCGAGCAGCTGACCATCGACCGCATGCGCGGCGCCGCCGCGCAGCGGGCCGGCGACCATGCGCTGGCGATCCAGGCCTTCGAGGCCGTCCATGCCAGCGGCAAGCTGTCGGCAGCCGAGCAGGCGCAGGTGGCCGAATCGCTGGCCTACGCCTACGTGCAGACGAAGGACCTGGCGAAGGCGCAATCGTGGGTCACGAAGGCACAGCAGGCCGGCGGCAGCAGTGCGCAGCTGAAGGCCCTGCAGACCTGGCTGCAGAGCCAGTCGGGCGACCATGCGGCGGTGGCGCGTGATGCGGCGGCAGCGGTCAGCGCCGCCGAAGCCGCCGGCCAGCGCCCGGCCGAAGCCGACCTGCTGCGCCTGGCCGATGCCCAGGCGCGCGGCAACCTCAACGGCTACAACACCACGCTGGACAAGCTGCTCACCCACTACCCGAAGAAGGAATACTGGGCCGCCGTGCTGACGCGGCTGCCGCGCAAGAGCGGCTTCGCCGACCGCTACGCGCTCGACGTGATGCGCCTGAAGCTGGCCAGCGGCACGATGAGCAGCACCGACGACTTCATGGAGATGGCGCAGCTCGCGCTGCAGGCCGGCGTGCCGGCCGAGGCGCTGAGGATCGTCGAACGCGGCTATGCCAGCGGCGCGCTGGGCACGGGGCCTGAGGCCGAGCGCCACCAGCGGCTGCGCGCGCTGGCGCTGAAGCAGGACGCCGAAAGCACAGCCAGCATCGCCGCACGCGCCGCCGACGCCGCCGCGGCCAAGGACGGCAATGCGCTGGTGCAGGCCGGCACGGTCTACGTGAGCATGGGCGAGATCGACAAGGGCATCGCGCTCATCGAACAAGGCATCGCCAAGGGCGGACTGAAGCGCCCCGACGATGCCCGGCTGCGACTGGGCATGGCGCAGCAACAATCCACGCTGGCCCGGGCCAAGGCCGCGGCCACGCTGCGCAGTGTGCAGGGCAGCGACGGCAGCGCCGACATCGCGCGGCTGTGGCTGCTGCTCGGCAACCCCTGAGCACCCCACGATGAGCGACACACTCCCCCCTTTCGTCAACGCCCTGGGCGACGGCATCTGGTGCATCGACACCGGCTACCACCGGCCGCACTTCGATGCCGCGTACCTGCTGGTCGACGCCGGGCGCGCCGCGTTCTTCGACACCGGCACCAACCATGCGGTGCCGCGGCTGCTGGCCACGCTGCAGGCGCTGGGCCTGGCGCGCGACGCGGTCGACTGGGTGATCCCGTCGCACGTGCACCTGGACCACGCCGGCGGCGCCGGCGCGCTGATGCGCGAGCTGCCCGGCGCACGCATGTTGCTGCACCCGCGCGGCGTGCGCCACATGGTCGAACCGGCCGCGCTGCAGCAGGCGGTGCTGGCCATCTACGGCGCGGAGGTGGTGGCGCGCGACTACGGCACGCTCGTGCCGGTGGCTGCCGAACGCATCACGCCCACCGCGGACGGCATGGTCGTGCGGCTGGGCCAGCGGTGGCTGGAGTTCGCGCACACGCCCGGCCACGCCATGCACCACCACTGCCTGTGGGACGAGGCCAGCGGTGGCTGGTTCACCGGCGACACCTTCGGCGTCAGCTACCGCGAATTCGACACCGCGCGCGGGCCGTGGATGCTGCTGAGCTCGACGCCGGTGCAGTTCGACCCGCCGGCGCTGCGCGCGTCGATACAGCGGCTGCTCGCGCGCCAGCCGCGCTGCATGCATCTGACGCACTACGGCCGCGTCGGCGACGTCGCGCGCCTGGGCGAGCAGCTGCTGCACGGCATCGAGCGCATGGTCGAGCTCGGCCAGGCCACGCCGCGCGGGCCCGGCCGCGAGGCGCAGCTGCGCCAGGGTCTGCAGCGCCAGTATCAGGACGAGGCCCGCGCCCACGGCTGCACGCTCGGCGACGCCGCGGTGGCCGAGATGCTGGCCATGGACCTGACGCTGAACGCGCAGGGCCTGGGCATCTGGCTCGAACGCCAGGGCCATTGAACGAGGGGTCTGCATGTCCGAGGTGAATTTCAAGCTGCACGGCCGCGCGGCCATCGTCACCGGCGCGGCGCAGGGCATCGGCGCGGCCTGCGCGATGCGGCTGGCGCGCGACGGCGCCGCCGTCGCGCTGTGGGACGTGGACGATGCGCGCGGCCACGCGCTGGCGCAGTCGCTCGTCGACGGTGGCGCACGCGCCCTCTACCGGCACTGCGACGTGTCCGACAAGGCCCAGGTGGACGCCGCGCTGGCGGCCACGCTGGCGGAGTTCGGCCGCGTGCAGGCGCTGGTCAACAACGCCGGCATCTTCAAGGCGGCGGACTTCCTCGACATCACGGAAGCCGACTGGGACACGGTCATCGGCGTCAACCTGAAGGGCGCTTTCCTGGTCGGCCAGGCGGTGGCGCGGCACATGGCGGCCCACGCGGGAGATGGCGGCGGCGCCATCGTGCACATGAGCTCGGTCAACGCCACGCTGGCCATTCCCAGCATCGCCAGCTACAACGCCAGCAAGGGCGGCATCAACCAGCTGACGCGCGTCATGGCGCTGGCGTTGGCCGACCACGGCATCCGCGTCAACGCGGTGGCGCCGGGCACCATCGCCACCGAGCTGGCACGCGCCGCGGTGCTGACCAGCGCCGAGGCGCAAGCGCGCATCATGAGCCGCACGCCGCTGCGCCGCCTGGGCGAACCCGAAGAAGTGGCCGAAGTCGTGGCCTTCCTGCTCAGCGACGCCGCCAGCTACATGACCGGCGAGATCGTCGTCGTCGACGGCGGGCGCATGGCGCTGAACTACACCGTGCCGCCCGCTGCCTGATGTGGCAGGCCTTCATCGTCTCCACGGGCGTCGTCGCCCTCAGCGAAATCGGTGACAAGACCCAGCTGCTGGCGCTGCTGCTGGCGGCGCGCTTTCGCAAGCCGGCGCCGATCATCCTCGGCATCCTGGTGGCCACGCTGGCCAACCATGCCGGGGCCAGCGCGCTGGGCGCGTGGCTGACGCGCACGCTCGACCCGCAGTGGCTGCGCTGGGCACTGGGCGCATCCTTCCTGGCGGTGGCGGCGTGGATGCTCATCCCCGACAAGGTGGATGAACTGCAGACGGGCAGCACCAGCCGGCTGGGCGTGTTCGGCATCACCACCGTGGCCTTCTTCCTGGCCGAGATGGGCGACAAGACGCAGATCGCCACCGTCATGCTGGCGGCGAAGTTCGATTCGCTGTGGGTCGTCACCGCCGGCACGACGCTGGGCATGATGATCGCCAACGTGCCGGCGGTGCTGCTCGGCGACCGCGTCATGGACTGGCTGCCGGTGCAGTGGGTGCACCGCATCGCCGCCGCGGTCTTTGCGGTGCTCGGCGCGCTGGTGCTGGCAGGATTCGGCACCTGATCTGCGACAGGAGACGCCCCATGCCCGATGACCTGCCCCCGCTGCCAGGCGGCTGCCTGTGCGGCGCCGTGCGCTACGAAGCCGCACCGACGCACCGCGACGGCTACTACTGCCACTGCCGCATGTGCCAGCTGGCCTTCGGCAATACGCGCGCCGCCTACATCAACCTGCGCAAGGACGAGTTGCGCTGGCTGAACGGCCCGCCCAGCTACTACGCCTCGTCGAAGATCGCGCGGCGCGGCTTCTGCGGCCGCTGCGGCACGCCGCTGAGCTTCGAGTTCCTCGACAGCGAGCGCATGGACCTGGCGGTCGGCAGCCTCGACTAGCCGTCGCTGCTGCGGCCGACCGAACACTTCGCGGTCGAATCGCGCATCGCCGAATGGCACGTCGACGACGGCCTGCCCGGCAAGCGGCTGGACGGCATCGAGCCGATCCTGCAGCGCTGGCGCGACGCCTACGGCAGCGACGTGCAGCCGGGCCTGGCGGCAGTGCGCGCCGCCGGCACAATCACCCCGCCCGCTGCCCCGAAGGACCACCCATGAGATTGCTGCACACGATGCTGCGCGTCGGCAACCTGCAACGCTCGGTCGATTTCTACACCCAGGTGCTGGGCATGACGCTGCTGCGCACCACGCAGCGCCCCGAGCAGGGTTACGACCTGGCCTTCGTCGGCTACGGCGCCAACCCCGAGCAGGCCGAGATCGAGCTGACCTACAACCACGGCGTCGACCGCTACGACCTCGGCAACGCCTACGGCCACATCGCCATCGGCGTGCCCGACGTGGCCGCCACCTGCGAGGCGGTGCGCACCCGGGCCGCGGCGCTGGGCGGGGCGATCACGCGCGAGGCCGGGCCGGTGAAGGGCGGAAGCACCGTCATCGCCTTCATCACCGACCCCGACGGCTACAAGATCGAGCTCATCCAGCGCAGCCATTGACCCACGCCCTGCGCGCTGCGCGCGCCGCCAGGAGAACGATCGATGTACCTGCCCAGTCACTTCGAGCAGCCGGATGCGGCGGCCCTCGCGGCCATGGTGCAGCAGCATCCGCTGGCCAGCGTGGTCTGGACCTCCCCGGCGGGGCTGACGGCCGAGCACCTGCCGCTGCTGTGGGACCGCGGCGACGCCGACGGCGCGCTCGGCACGCTGCGCGGCCACGTGGCACGCGCCAACCCGGTGTGGCGCGACGCCGCGCTCGGCGAGGTGCTGGTCGTGTTCCACGGGCCGCAGGCCTATGTCACACCCTCGTGGTATGCGTCGAAGACGGCCACCGCCAAGGTCGTGCCGACCTGGAACTACGCCGTCGTCCACCTGCACGGGCGCCTGCGCGTCATCGACGATGCGAGCTGGCTGCGCACGCTGGTCGGGCGGCTGACCGACACGCACGAAGCCGCGCGCCCCGAGCGCTGGCAGGTCGACGACGCGCCGGCCGACTATGTGGCACAGATGCTGCGCGCGATCGTCGGCATCGAGATCGAGGTCACACGCATGCAGGGCAAATGGAAGGCCAGCCAGAACCGCACGGCCGATGACCGTGCCGGCGTCGCCGCCGGCCTGGACGCGCAGCACGCGGACGCGGCGCGGGCGATGGCGGCGCTGGTCCGCGGCGGCTGATGCCGCGCAGTGCGGGTGCGCGCCTGGGCTACACTGCGCGCCGCCAGGAGAGAGCCCGCATCGGCCGATGCGGGCCGCCGAAGGCGCAGACGGCCCGGGACGGCAAGACCCCGGCCTGCGAACGCTCAGGCAAAAGGACTGGCAAGCGTCCCGGCGAAGGGGCGTTCCTCACTGGAGAGAGGCCCGCCGACCTGGCAGGCCCACCGAAGGGGCAAGCGTGGCGCCGTGAAGGCGCGGCGCCAATCTCTCAGGTAAAGCGGACAGCGGGGGCTGGAGCGACCAGAATGCGGTTGTCGCCTTGCCCTGGGAGAGCACCATGTCCGCCGAACTGCTGAAAACACCACTTCACGCCTGGCACGTCGAGCACGGCGCGCGCATGGTGGCCTTTGCCGGATACGACATGCCGGTCAACTACCCCGGCGGCATCATCGCCGAGCACAAGCAGTGCCGCACCTCGGCGGCGCTGTTCGACGTGTCGCACATGGGGCAGTTGCGGCTGGTCGGCGACGACGCCGCGGCGGCGCTGGAAACGCTGGTGCCGGTCGATCTGCTGGGCCTCGCGCCAGGCCAGCAGCGCTATGCCTTCTTCACCGACGCGTCGGGCGGCATGCTCGACGACCTGATGGTGACGCGCCGCGATCGCGACCTGCTGCTCGTCGTCAACGCCGGCTGCAAGGACGCCGACACCCGGCACCTGGTCACGCACATCGGCCACCGCTGCCAGGTGGTGCCGATGCCCGAGCGCGCGCTGCTCGCATTGCAGGGGCCGAAGGCCGTCGCCGCGCTCGGCCACCTGAATGCCGACGTGGCACGGCTGACCTTCATGACCGGCGGCGAGTTCCGGCTGGGCAGCACCGACGCCTATGTCACGCGGTCGGGCTACACCGGCGAGGATGGCTTCGAGATCTCGGTGCCGGCCGATGCCGCCGAGGCGCTGGCGCGCGCGCTGGTCAACCTGCCCGAGGTCAGGCCGGCCGGACTCGGCGCGCGCGACACGCTGCGCCTGGAAGCCGGGCTGTGCCTGTACGGCCACGACATCGATACGCGCACCACCCCGATCGAGGCCGGGCTCACCTGGGCGATCCAGAAGGTACGGCGCCCCGGCGGCGAGCGTGCCGGCCACTACCCCGGCGCCGCGGCCATCGAAAGCCAACTGGCGCAAGGCGTGATGCACAAGCGCGTCGGCCTGGTCGGGCTGGAGCGCGTGCCGGTGCGCGAAGGCACGAAGCTGGTCGATGCCAAGGGACACAAGCTCGGCACGGTGACCAGCGGCACGATCGCACCGACCGTCGACAAGCCGATCGCCATGGCCTACCTGAGCGCCGAACACGCGCTGGCGCAGCACGAGGTCTATGCCGAGGTGCGCGGCCAGAAGGTGCCGATGCGCGTGACCCCGATGCCCTTCGTGCCGCACCGCTATTTCCGCGGCTGACTTTCCACCCCACCCCACCCACCGAGGAGCCCGAAGCGATGACCACCATGTTCACGCCCGACCACGAATGGATCAACATCGAGGACCACGAGGCCGCGGTCGTCGGCATCACGCTGCATGCACAGGAAGCGCTGGGTGACGTGGTCTTCGTCGACCTGCCGCAGGTCGGCAAGAGCTACAAGAAGGGCGAGGTGGCCGGCGTCGTCGAATCGGTCAAGGCCGCGGCCGACCTGTTCATGCCGGTCGCCGGCGAGGTGGTCGAGGTCAACGAGGCGCTGCGCGCCGACCCGTCGCTGGCCAACAGCGACCCGATGGGCAACGGCTGGTTCTTCAAGCTGCATGTCACCGACATGGCCGAATTCGACCAGCTGATGGATCCGCCCGGCTACGACGCCCTGCTCAAGACTCTCTGAAGCGAAACGATGTCCACCCCCACCCCGTTGGCCGAACTCGAGAACCCGGCCGAGTTCAGCGCCCGCCACATCGGCCCCGATGCCGCCGACGAGCAGCGCATGCTCGGCGCCATCGGCGTGGCCAGCCGCCAGGCGCTGATCGAGGCGGTCGTGCCGCCCAGCATCGTGCGCACCCGGCCGATGGCCTTGCCCGCGGCCATCGGCGAGGCGCAGGCGCTGGCCGAGCTGAAGGCACTGGCGTCGAAGAACCGCGTGCTCAAGAGCTTCATCGGCCAGGGCTACCACGGCACGCACGTGCCGGGCGTCATCCAGCGCAACATCCTCGAGAACCCGGCCTGGTACACCGCCTACACGCCCTACCAGGCCGAGATCTCGCAGGGCCGCATGGAGGCGCTGGTCAACTTCCAGACGATGGTCTGCGACCTCACCGGCATGGCCATCGCCAACGCCAGCATGCTCGACGAGGCCACCGCCGCGGCCGAGGCCATGACGCTGGCCAAGCGCAGCGTCAAGTCGAAGTCCGACGTCATCGTCGTCGCCGGCGACTGCCACGCGCAGACCATCGAGGTGCTGCGCACGCGCGCCGCACCGCTGGGGCTGGTGGTCAAGCTCGCCGACTCGGCCGAGCAGTGGGAAGCCCTGATGGCCAGCCGCGACTTCTTCGCCGTCGTGGTCGCCTACCCGACCACGCACGGCCGCATCGACGACTGGCGCGCCGACGTGGCCCGCGTGCACGCGGCGGAGGCGGCGTTCATCGTCTGCGCCGACCTGCTGGCGCTGACCCTGCTGCTGCCGCCCGGCGAGTTCGGCGCCGACATCGTCGTCGGCACCACGCAGCGCTTCGGCGTGCCGATGGGCGGCGGCGGCCCGCATGCCGCGTACATGGCCTGCCGCGACGAATGGAAGCGCAGCCTGCCGGGCCGGCTGGTGGGCGTCAGCGTCGACGTGCACGGCGCGCCGGCCTACCGCCTGGCGCTGCAGACGCGCGAGCAGCACATCCGCCGCGAGAAGGCCACCAGCAACATCTGCACCGCGCAGGTGCTGCTGGCGGTGATGGCCAGCATGTACGCCGTCTACCACGGCCCGCAGGGCCTGAAGCGCATCGCGCAGCGCGTGGCCAGCTACACCGCGATCCTCGCCGCAGGGCTGAAGCAGCTCGGGTTCGCGCCGCACGGCGGCGGCTCCGCCTTCGACACGATCTGCCTGAAGACCGATGCGCGCACCGGCGAATTCGTGCAGCGCGCGCTGGACGCCGGCATGAACCTGCGCCGCTACCGCGAGTGGGGCGACGCCTACCTGAGCATCTCGCTGGACGAGACCACCACGCGCGACGACATCGTGGCGCTGTGGCGCGTATTCGCCGGCAGCCAGACCCTGCCCTGCTTCGAAGCCTTCGACCAGGGCATCGAGCCGCTGATCCCGGCGGCGCTGCGCCGCAGCAGCACGTACCTGACGCACCCGGTGTTCAACACCCACCACAGCGAAGCCGAGATGCTGCGCTACATCCGCAGCCTGAGCGACAAGGACCTGGCGCTGGACCGCAGCATGATCCCGCTGGGCAGCTGCACGATGAAGCTCAACGCCACGGCCGAGATGATCCCGATCACCTGGCCCGAGTTCGCCCACGTGCACCCGTTCGCGCCGCGCGAGCAGCTGGCCGGCTACGAGGCGCTGAACCGGCAGCTGTGCGACTGGCTGGCCGAAGCCACCGGCTATGCCGGCGTCAGCCTGCAGCCCAACGCCGGCAGCCAGGGCGAATACGCCGGGCTGCTGGCGATCCGCGCCTGGCATGCCAGCCGTGGCCAGGCGCAGCGCGACATCTGCCTGATCCCCGAATCGGCACACGGCACCAACCCGGCCAGCGCACACATGGTGGGCATGCAGGTGGTGGTGGTGAAGTGCGACGCGATGGGCAATGTCGACCTGGCCGACCTGCGCGCCAAATGCGAACAGCACCGGCAGCGGCTGGCCGCGGTGATGATCACCTACCCGTCGACCTACGGCATCTTCGAGCCGCGCGTCAAGGAGCTGTGTGCCACCGTGCACGAGTTCGGCGGCCGCGTCTACGTCGACGGCGCCAACCTGACCGCGCTGGTCGGCATCGCCGCGCCGGGCGAGTTCGGCGGCGACGTCAGCCACCTGAACCTGCACAAGACCTTCTGCATCCCGCACGGCGGCGGCGGCCCCGGCGTCGGCCCGGTGTGCGTGGCGCAGGACCTGCTGCCCTTCCTGCCGGCTCAGCCGTACAGCGGCGCCGGCGATGCGCCGGTGGGGCCGGTGTCGGCGGCGCCGTGGGGCAACGCCGGGGTGCTGCCGATCAGCTGGATGTACATCCGCATGATGGGCGCCGAGGGCCTGCGCCATGCCACCGAGACCGCGATCCTCAGCGCCAACTACGTGGCCGCGCGGCTGGCCGAGCACTACGACATCCACTACAGCAGCGAGATCGCCGGCATCAAGGGCGGCGGCGTGGCGCACGAGTGCATCCTCGACCTGCGCCCGCTGCAGAAGAGCAGCGGCGTGAGCGCCGAGGACGTGGCCAAGCGCCTGATCGACTATGGCTTCCACGCACCGACGCTGAGCTTCCCGGTGGCCGGCACGCTGATGGTCGAGCCCACCGAGAGCGAGCCGCTGGCCGAGCTGGACCGCTTCTGCGCCGCGATGATCGCCATCCGCGAGGAGATCGCCCAGGTCGAGCGCGGCCCCGACCAAGGTGGCTGGCCGAAGGACGACAACCCGCTGAAGAACGCGCCGCATACCGCCGAGGCGCTGCTGAAGGCCGACTGGCCGCACCCGTATTCGCGCGAGCAGGCGGCCTTCCCGGTGGCGAGCCTGCGCCGCCAGAAATACTGGAGCCCGGTGGGCCGCGTCGACAACGTCTGGGGCGACCGCAACCTGAGCTGCAGCTGCCCGCCGATGTCCGACTACGCCTGAGGTCCGGCATGGCCGTCTCGGTCTTCGACCTGTTCAAGATCGGCATCGGCCCGAGCAGCAGCCACACCGTCGGGCCGATGCGCGCGGCGCGGCTGTTCGTGCTGCGGCTGCAGCACGAGGGCCTGCTGGCGCGCGTGCAGCGCGTGCAGGCCGACCTGTACGGCTCGCTCGGCGCCACCGGCAAGGGCCACGGCAGCGACAAGGCGGTGCTGCTCGGCCTGCTCGGGCACGAGCCGGACACGGTCGACGTCGAGGCCATCCCGGCGCTGCTGAAGGCGGTGCGCGACAGCGGCCGGCTGAAGCTGGTCGGCGCGCACGCGGTGGAGTTCGCCGAGAAGCGCGACCTGCAGTTCCACCGCCGCGAATCGCTGCCGCTGCATGCCAACGGCATGCGCTTCGCGGCCTTCGACGCCGCCGGCCGCGAGCTGGACGCGCGCGTGTACTACTCGGTCGGCGGCGGCTTCGTCATCAGCGACGAGGCGGCCGCCGACGGCAGCCGCCTGAAGACCATCGCGCCCGATGCCACCGTGCTGCCGCTGCCCTTCCGCAGCGGCGAGGAGCTGCTGGCGATCACGCAGCGCGAGGGACTGAGCATCGCCGGCGTGATGCGCGTCAACGAAAGGCACTGGCGCGGCGATGCCGAGATCGACACCGGGCTGCTGCGCATCTGGCAGGTGATGCAGGACTGCGTGCAGCGCGGCTGTGCGGCCGGCGGCACGCTGCCCGGCGGCTTCAAGGTGCGGCGCCGCGCCGCGGCCCTGTACCGCGACCTGACCTCGAACCCGGAGAAGGCGCTGCGCGACCCGCTGCAGGTGCTGGACTGGGTCAACCTCTATGCGCTGGCGGTGAACGAGGAGAACGCCGCCGGCGGGCGTGTGGTCACGGCGCCGACCAACGGCGCTGCCGGCATCGTGCCGGCGGTGCTGCACTACTACACGCGCTTCGTGCACGGCGCGACGGATCAGGGTGTGACCGACTTCCTGCTCACCGCCGCGGCGATCGGCCTGCTCTACAAGGAAAACGCCAGCATCTCCGGGGCCGAGGTCGGCTGCCAGGGCGAGGTCGGCGTGGCCTGCAGCATGGCCGCCGGCGCGCTGTGCGCGGTGCTCGGCGGCACGCCGGCGCAGGTCGAGAACGCCGCCGAGATCGGCATGGAGCACCACCTGGGCCTGACCTGCGACCCGGTCGGCGGGCTGGTGCAGATCCCCTGCATCGAGCGCAACGCCATCGCCTCGGTCAAGGCCATCAACGCCGCGCGCATGGCGCTGCACGGCGACGGCACGCACTTCGTCAGCCTGGACAAGGTCATCAAGACGATGCGCGAGACCGGCGCCGACATGATGAGCAAGTACAAGGAGACCGCGCGCGGCGGTCTGGCGGTGAACATCGTCGAGTGCTGAGGCCGGGCCTCAGCTGCCCGCCTTGAAGCTGGTGAAGGCCCGCGTCTGCACGCGGCGGATGTCCTGCGGCACCGGCTCGGGCACGGTCATCGCCGCCTTGGCCGCATCGCTGGGGAACACGCTGGGGTTGTTGGCCACATCGGGCTTGACGAACTTCAGCGAGGCCTTGTTCGGGTTGGCATAGAAGACCTTGTTGGTCAGCGACGCGTGCACCTCGGGGCGCAGGATGTAGTCGATGAACAGGTGCGCGTTCTTCGGGTGCGGCGCGTCGGCGGGGATGGCCATGACGTCGAAGAACATGGTCGCGCCCGACTTCGGCACCAGCGCCTCGATGATCGGGCCCTTGCCGGCCTCGATGGCGCGGGCGCGCGCGATGTTGATGTCGCCCGAATAACCCATCACCGCGCACAGCGAGCCGGCGGCGAGGTCGTTGATGTAGCCCGACGAGGAAAAGCGCGTGACGTAGGGGCGCACCTTCTTCAGCATCTCGGCGGCGGCCGCGTAGTCGGCGGCGGTGCGGCTGTAGGCCGGCTTGCCGACATACAGCATGGCCACCGGCAGCACCTCGGAGGCCGAGTCGAGGAAGTTGATGCCGCACGACTTCAGCTTGCTCGCGTACTTGGGGTCGAAGATCAGCGACCAGGGGTTCTCGGGCATCGGCGTGTCGCCCAGCGCCTTCTTCACCTGCGGCACGTTGATGCCCACCGTGATGTAGCCCCACATCCAGTCGACCAGGTACTGGTTGCCGGGGTCCACCTTGGCCAGCAGCTCCAGCAGCGCCGGGTCCAGGTTGTTCCAGTTCTTCAGCGCCGCGCGGTCGAGCTTCTGGAACAGCCCCGCGTCGATCTGCTGCTTGGCGAACGGCGCGCCGGGCACCACGATGTCGTAGCCGGTCTTGCCGGCCACCAGCTTGGCGTGCAGCACCTCGTTGGTGTCGTAGTTGTCGTAACGCACCTTGATGCCGGTTTCCTTCTCGAAGTTCTTGATCGTGTCTTCGGCGATGTAGTCCGACCAGTTGTAGATGTTCAGCACCTTGGGCTCGGTGTTCTGCGCCGCGGCGGTGCCGACCAGGCCCAGGGCCGCCAGCAGCGCGGCGGCAATCTTCGAGGTGAATGTCTTCATGGCGGATCGGTGGTGGAAAAGTCCGGGCCTGGCTGCGACACGCTGGCTGCAGCCAAGTTCCCTGCCGCCATTTTGCCGTCTCGGCGCAGCATCGAACTGGAACGACAGGGGACGCCGCGCCCCGCATCAAACCCAAGCGCCTCGCCCACATGGCAGCGCAGCGATTGGCGGCAGCCGGCGCAAAGCGGGATTTCAGAAGTCCGCTCTGTCCGTGTGAAGAGCCGGCGCGGCAAAGCCGGGCCCGGGCAGGCCGCGACGCT
>DAORHX010000048.1:0-15035 GCA_035438245.1 Rubrivivax sp. | reverse complement strand
GGCAGGGCGCGACGGTGCACACGATGCCCTTCGACGTCGGCGACGCGCAGGCGGTGGCCGCGGCAGTGGCGCGCATCGAGGCCGAGATGGCGCCGATCGACATCCTGGTCAACAACGCCGGCATGCAGAAGCGCGCGCCGCTGCAGGATTTCGAGCAGGCCGACTGGCGCACGCTGATGCGCACCAACCTGGACAGCGTGTTCGTCGTCGGCCAGGCCGTGGCGCGGCACATGATTCCGCGCGGCCGCGGCAAGATCATCAACATCTGCTCGGTGCAGAGCGAGCTCGGCCGCCCGGGCATCGCGCCCTACACCGCATCGAAGGGCGCGGTGAAGATGCTGACCAAGGGCATGGCCATCGACTGGGGCCCGCACGGGCTGCAGGTCAACGGCCTGGGGCCGGGCTACTTCAAGACCGAGCTGAACCAGGCGCTGGTCGACAACCCGGAGTTCAGCGCCTGGCTGATCGGGCGCACGCCGTCGCGGCGCTGGGGCGACGTGCAGGACCTGGTCGGCGCGGCGGTGTTCCTGGCCAGTGACGCGTCGCGCTTCGTCAACGGCCACATCCTGTACGTCGATGGCGGTGTCACCGCCCAGCTTTGAAACGGGGAGAGCATATCCATGGAAGCCCTGGTCATCCACGCCCCCGGCGACCTGCGCGTCGAGACCGTCGAGACGCCCGAGCTGCTGCCGCACCAGCTGCAGGTGCGCGTGCGCTGCGGCGGCATCTGCGGCTCGGACCTGCACTACTACCAGCACGGCGGCTTCGGCACCGTGCGCATCCAGCAGCCGATGGTGCTGGGCCACGAGGTGGCCGGCAGCATCGAGGCGGTGGGCTCCGGCGTGCAGGGTTTCGCGCCCGGCGAGCGTGTGGCCATCAGTCCCAGCCGACCCTGCGGCCAGTGCCGCTACTGCCAGCTGGGGCAGCAGAACCACTGCCTGGACATGCGCTACTACGGCAGCGCGATGCGCATGCCGCACGTGCAGGGCGCGTTCCGCCAGCGCATCGTCTGCGACGCCACCCAGGCGCACCGATTGGCCGAGCATGTCAGCGATGCCGAAGGTGCGATGGCCGAACCGCTGGCGGTGGCGCTGCATGCGGTGAACCGCGCCGGGCCGCTGCTGGGCAAGAGTGTGCTCGTCACCGGCTGCGGGCCGATCGGCGCGATGGCGGTGATCGCCGCGCGCCGCGCCGGCGCGACGCACATCGTCGTCACCGACATGGCGGCGCAGCCGCTGCGCACGGCGGTGAAGATCGGCGCCGACCAGGCGATCGACGTCAAGCAGCAGCCCGACGCGCTGGCCGCGTTCACCGCGCACAAGGGCCGCTTCGACGTGCTCTTCGAAGCCAGCGGCAACCAGCGCGCCCTGGTCGGCGCCTTCGACGCGCTGCGCCCGCGCGGCGTCATCGTGCAGATGGGCCTGGGCGGCGAGATGACGCTGCCGGTGAACACCCTCGTCGCCAAGGAATTCGAGCTGCGCGGCACCTTCCGCTTCCACGCCGAGTTCGCGACGGCAGTCGAACTGCTGAACCAGCGGCTGGTGGACCTGAAGCCGCTGATCTCGGCCACCTTGCCGTATCGCGACGCCGGCCGCGCCTTCGCGCTGGCGGCGGATCGGTCTCAGGCGATGAAGGTGCTGCTGAACTTCGACTGAACGCGATCGCAAGACCGCTGCACCCACGCATCCGCAGTCCGGCAGAGGTCGCCCCGCAGGCCGCTGCCGGCAGGCGCGACGCCGCGTGGGCAGCGGGCCTGTCGCGCCTTCAGGCCGGATGCAGCCACTTGGCCAGCATGGCTTCGAGGCGCTCGAGGGTGATCGGCTTGACGAGGACGTCGTCCATGCCGGCCTCGAGGCAGCGCCGGCGGTCCTCCTCGAAGGCGCTGGCGGTGACCGCGACCACCGGCGTGCGCGCGCGGTCGTGCTCGCGCTCCCAGTCGCGGATGTGCCGCGTCGCCGCCAGGCCGTCCAGCACGGGCATCTGCAGGTCCATCAGCACCAGGTCGTAGCCCGGCCGGGCTGCGCTGATGCACGCGAGTGCGGCGCTGCCGTCGGCGACGAACTCGGCACTCGCGCGCAGGTTCTCGAGCAGCACACGCAGCACCTCGCGGTTGATCGAGTTGTCCTCGGCCACCAGCACGCGCCCGGGCAGCGCGCTGCCTGGCGAAGCATTCGCCCGTGTCGCCACGGCGGGCCGCACGGCGGCGGCGCGCCGGGCCGGCACGCGGAACCAGAAGCGCGATCCCCTGCCGGGCGAACTGCTCGCACCCACCTCGCCGTCCATCAGCCTGGCCAGCCGCGCGACGATCGACAGGCCGAGCCCGCTGCCGCCGTAGGCGCGCGTCGTCGAGCTGTCGATCTGCGAGAACGGCTGGAACAGGCGGTGGCGCTGCGCGTCGGCGAAGCCCACGCCGGTGTCTTCGACGCTGAACTCCAGGGTCGGCGAGGCGCCGGCGTCGCAGCGCTCGGTCACGGCCACGTTCACGCGCCCCGCCGGCGTGAACTTGAGGGCGTTGCTCAGGTAGTTGGCGAGCATCTGCTGCAGGCGCAACGGGTCGCCGACGAAGCTGCCGCGCGGCATGCCGGCCTCCTCGACGTGCAGGGTCAGGCCCTTGCGCAGCGCCGTTTCCCTGAAGGGCTGCAGCGCCTGCGACACCAGCGCCGACGGCTCGAAGCTCGTCAGGTTGAGATCCATGCGGCCGGCTTCGACGCGCGACAGGTCCAGGATGTCGTTGAGCAGCGCCAGCAGCGTCTCGCCCGAGCCGAGGATGATGCGCGCGTAGTCGATGCGCTTGGCCTCGGACAGCGTCGGCTGGGTCAGCAACTGCGCCATGCCGAGGATGCCGTTCATCGGCGTGCGCAGCTCGTGGCTCATGGTGGCGAGGAACTCGCTCTTCGCGCTGGTGGCGGCCTGCGCCATGGTCAGTGCCTGCTCGAGCGCCGCCTGGTCGCGCCGGCGCTCGCTGATGTCGGTGTAGGCGCCGACCACGCGCAGGGCACGGCCCTGGGCATCGCGCTCGACCGCGCGTCCGCGATCGAGCACCCAGATCACCGAGCCGTCCTTCCTGAGCATGCGGTGCTCGGAGCGGTAGTGCTCGTCGGTGCCGGCCACCAGGCGCTCGATGCGTGCCCAGACCTGCGCCCGGTCGTCGGGATGCAACTGCCGCGAGAAGGCGTCGACGTGATTCTCGACCTCGTTGGCATCGAAGCCCAGGATGCCGAACCAGCGCTCGTTGTGGGCCAGCTTGCCCGACGGCACATGCCAGTCCCAGATGCCGTCCTGGGTGGCCTTCATCACCTGCTGCAGCGTGAACTCGCTCTGCGCCACCTGGCGCTGCGCGTGGACCACGTCGGTGATGTCGTGCGCGATCACCAGGATCTGGTTGCGGCCCTGGGCGTCCTTGAACGGCCGCTTGATCGACTTGAAGTGCCGCACCTCGCCGGTCACGGCATCGCGGCTGTCCTCGAACACGATCTCGGTGCGGCCGCTGGCCATGATGCCCAGCACGTTGGCGCGGAAGCCGTCGGCCATCTCGCGCGGCACGCCGAAGTCGTCGTCGTGTTTGCCGACCATCGCTTCGGGGGTGGTGCCGTACAGCCGCGCGACGGTCCGGTTGCACAGCAGGAAGTTGCCGTCCGCGTCCTTCAGCAGCATCACGTCGGGCGTCTCGTCCAGCACGGCCTGCAGCAGGGTGACCCGAGGCTCGCCGCTCGATGCCGGCGGTGGCGCAGGGGTGTCGTCGGTGTCGCTGCGGTCGGCCACGGGCTCTCCTTGACGGTCTTCGCGGTAGGGGCGCCGCGGTCGGCAGCCGGGGTGGCAAGCCTACCTCAGTCGAGGGCGGCCTCCGATGTGTGCCGGGATGCGCCGCAGCGCGGCGTTGGCGCCCGTCAGGTGCGCGGCGCTCGACCGCCGAAACCGTACATGGCCTGAGCAGGCGATGGCGGCGGGGCCCGATCAGCCGGCGCGCGCGGCGGGCTTGGCCTGGCCGATCAGGCCGAGGCTCAGCGCCGTGCCCAGCAGCACGACCACGCAGCCGAGCAGCATCTGCACGGTCAACGCCTCGCCGAGATACAGCGCGCCGGACACCATCGCCACCAGCGGGCTGAGGAAGGTGACCGACATCGCCCGCACCGCGCCGATGCGGCTGAGCAGGCGGAAGTACATCCACATGCCGATGCCGGAACTGGCGATGCCGAGGAAGGCCATCTCGGCCCAGGCGCGCGCGTTCGGCGCAGTCGCCGGCCAGGTGGCCCAGGCCAGCGGCACCAGCGCCAGGCTGGCCGCAGCCAGGCTGCCGGCGGTGGTGACCAGCGGGTCGATGCCGGCCATCTTGCGGCGCGTGTAGTTCGCGCCGACGCTCCAGATCAGCGCCGTGCCGAGCACGGCCAGCACCGCCAGCGGGCCGTCGCCGGTCTTCAGCGAGACGCCGCCGCCGCGCATCAGGATCAGCACGCCGGCGAAGCCGAGCATCAGCCCGGCGCTGCGCCAGGCGCCGAGGCGCTCCTTCAGCACGAAGTGCGCGATCAGCGCGGCGAACATCGGCGCCGTCGCGTTGAGCACCGCCGACAGCCCCGCCGTGATGTGCAGCGCGCCCCAGGTCATCATCAGGAAGGGCAGCGCGGTGAACGGCACGCCGACCATGAACAGCGCCGCCGGCCGCTCGAGCAACTGCGGCAGACCGCCACGGGCCGCGACGATCGGCAGCAGCAGCAGCGCGGCAATGCCCAGCCGCATCGACACCAGCGGCGCCGGGCCGAAGGCCGGCACCGCCGCGCGCGTGAACAGGTAGGCGCCGCCCCACAGCACGCTGAGCAGCAGCAATTCAATGACGTCGCGCGGGCGCATTCGCCCGAGCTTAGCCGACTGCCTAGAATGCCCTTTTCACTGCGGCGGAGGGCTTGTCACATGCGCGACTATCTGAAGTTCTACATCAATGGTGCGTGGGTCGATCCGGTGACACCGAAGACCCTGGATGTCATCAACCCGGCGACCGAAGCCGTCGCCGGCCGTATCTCGATGGGCTCGGCCGCCGACGTCGACAAGGCGGTGAAGGCGGCGCGCGCCGCCTTCGAGACCTGGTCGCAGAGCAGCGTCGACGAGCGCATCGCGCTGTTCGAGAAGCTGATCGAGGAATACAAGAAGCGCTACGCCGACATGGCCGCGGCCATCACCGAAGAGATGGGCGCACCGGCCGTGCTGTCGCAGAAGGCGCAGGCGGCGATGGGCATCGGTCACCTGCAGTCGGCGCTGGGCGTGCTCAAGACCTACCAGTTCCAGGAGCCGCGCGGCACGACGCTGCTCGTCAAGGAGCCGATCGGCGTGTGCGGCCTGATCACGCCGTGGAACTGGCCGGTCAACCAGATCGCCTGCAAGGTGGCGCCGGCACTCGCCGTGGGCTGCACGATGGTGCTCAAGCCCAGCGAGATCGCGCCCTTCTCGGCGCAGGTCTGGACCGAGATCATGCATGCCGCCGGGGTGCCGGCCGGCGTCTTCAACCTGGTCAACGGCGACGGCCCGACGGTGGGTGCGGCCATCTCCAGCCACCCCGGCGTGGACATGGTGTCCTTCACCGGCAGCACGCGCGCCGGCATCGAAGTCGCGCGCAACGCCGCGCCGACGGTCAAGCGCGTGCACCAGGAACTGGGCGGCAAGTCGCCGAACATCATCCTGCCCGATGCCGACATCAAGAAATCAGTCACCGCCGGCGTGCGCGGCGTGATGCAGAACTCCGGCCAGAGCTGCAATGCGCCGACGCGCATGCTGGTGCCGAACGCCAAGATGGCCGAGGTGCTGGCCGTGGCCAAGGAAGTGGCCGAAGCCACCACCGTCGGTGCACCGGACAGCGGCGCGGCCATTGGCCCGGTGATCTCGGCCACGCAGTGGGACAAGATCCAGACGCTGATCAACCGCGGCATCGAAGAAGGCGCCAAGGTGGTGGCCGGCGGCCCGGGCAAACCGGCCGGGCTGGAAACCGGCTACTACGTCAAGCCCACGGTGCTCGGCCCGGTGAGCAACGACAAGACCGTGGCGCGCGAAGAAATCTTCGGCCCGGTGCTGACCATCATCGGCTACGACACGGTCGACGACGCGGTGGCCATCGCCAACGACACGCCCTACGGGCTGGCCGCCTATGTCTCGGGCGGCGATGTCGAGGCCACGCGCAAGGTGGCGAGCCGGCTGCGTGCCGGCCAGGTCAACATCAACAGCGCGGCGCCCGACCTGATGGCGCCCTTCGGCGGCTTCAAGCAGTCGGGCAACGGGCGCGAGTGGGGCGACCACGCCTTCACCGAGTTCCTGGAAGTCAAGGCCGTGCTCGGCTACGCGCCGAAGACCGCCTGAACCGCACCGACCGCCAAGGAGACCTGCGCGATGGCCGCCATCAACGAGGTGATCGACCTGAGCATTGAGGACGGCATCGCCGTGATCACCTCGAACCACCCACCCGTGAACGCACTGTCGGCGATCGTGCGCGACGGCCTGACCGCCGCTTTCGACCAGGCCATCGCCGACGACGCTGTCAAGGCCATCGTGCTGACCTGTGCCGGCCGCACCTTCTTCGCCGGCGCCGACATCAGCGAGTTCGGCAAGCCGCCGAGGGGCGCCTCGTTGCACGCGCTGTTCGACAAGATGGAAGCCGCAGCCAAGCCGATCGTCGCGGCCATTCACGGCACCTCGCTGGGCGGTGGCTTCGAGACCGCGCTGGTGTGCCACTACCGCGTCGCCGTGCTCTCGGCGCGCGTCGGCCTGCCCGAGGTCAAGCTCGGCTTGCTGGCCGGTGCCGGCGGCACGCAGCGGCTGCCGCGCATCGTCGGCGCGGCCAAGGCGCTGGAGATGGTGACCGGCGGCGCGCCGGTGGGCGGCAAGGCGGCGCTGGCCATGGGCCTGGTCGACGAACTGGTGGGCGAAGGTGAAGACCTGCGCGCGGCAGGCATCGCCTTCGCGCGCAAGCTGCTGGCAGACAAGCGCCCGCTGAAGAAGGTGCGCGACCTGAAGGTGGCCGGCGCCACGCCGGAACTCTTCGCCGAATTCCGCGCCAAGAACGCCAAGGCCTTCCGCGGCTTCGAGGCGCCCGAGGCGAGCATCAAGTGCATCGAGGCCGCGGCCAACCTGCCTTTCGACGAGGGCAAGAAGTTCGAGCGCGACGAGTTCATGAAACTGGTCACTGGCGTGCAGAGCCAGGCGCAGCGCTACATGTTCTTCGCCGAGCGCCAGGCGGCCAAAATCGACGGCCTGCCCGAAGGCACGGCGACGCGGCCGGTGAAAAGGGTCGGCATCATCGGCGCCGGCACGATGGGCGGCGGCATCGGGATGAACTTCCTGAACCGCGGCATCCCGGTGACCATCGTCGAGACGCAACAGGCCGCGCTCGAGCGCGGCGCCGCGACGATCCGCAAGAACTACGAGAACACCGCCGCCAAGGGCCGCATGACGCCCGACGACGTGGAAAAGCGCATGGGCCTGCTCGTGCCCACGCTGGACCTGACGGCACTGGCCGACTGCGACCTGATCATCGAGGCCGTGTTCGAGAACATGGCCATCAAGAAGGAGCTGTTCGCCAAGCTCGACAGAACAGCCAAGCCCGGCGCCATCCTGGCCAGCAACACCAGCTACCTGAACGTCGACGAGATCGCCGCGGCGACGAGCCGGCCGCAGGACGTGGTCGGCATGCACTTCTTCAGCCCGGCCAACGTGATGAAGCTGCTGGAGGTGGTGCGCGGCGCGAAGACCGCCCCCGACGTGCTGGCCACGGCGATGGACATCGGCAAGACCATCGGCAAGGTGGCGGTGGTCTCGGGCGTGTGCCACGGCTTCATCGGCAACCGCATGCTGGCGCAGCGCCAGGCGCAGGCCAACGCGCTGATCCTTGAGGGCGCGATGCCCTGGGACGTGGACCGCGTGGCCTACGACTTCGGCTGGCCGATGGGGCCGTTCCAGATGTCCGACCTGGCCGGCCTGGACATCGGCTGGTCAAAGGAAACGAGCAAGGGCGCGACCATCCGCGAGCGGCTATGCGAACTCGACCGCCGAGGCCAGAAGACCGGTGCCGGCTTCTACGACTACGACGCCAAGCGCAACCGCAGCAACCCCGCGCTGGTGGAAAAGCTGATCCTCGACTTCGCGGCCGAGAAGGGCATCCAGCGCCGCAAGATCGACGACCAGGAGATCCTGGAACGGCTGGTCTACCCGATGATCAACGAGGGCGCGAAGATCCTGGCTGAAGGCATCGCGCAGCGCGCCAGCGACATCGACGTGGTCTGGATCTACGGCTACGGCTGGCCGGTGTACCGCGGCGGGCCGATGTTCTATGCCGATACCGTCGGTGCGGCCAACGTGGTCGCGGCATTGGAGAAGCACCTGCCGCGGCTGGGTGAAGGCTTCGCCATCGCACCGCTGCTGCGGCAGATGGCCGGCGAGGGCAAGCGCTTCACCGGTTGAGCGGAGCGCCGCAGTGCTGCGGCGCGGTCATCGGAGCAGCCGCGCGTGGTGCCCAACGGCGCTGAGCAAGGCAACCGCTTGCTTGTCGAACGAGACGAAGGTCTCGCCGCCCAGCCAGCTGCCTTCGTAGGCGATGACGCCATCGGCGAAGTCACCGTTGGATTCGAGCATCGACAGCCCGGCTTCCACGGCCGGCCGGTTCACGCGGACGTTGGCCGCTCACCGCTTCCTGCCGACCCAGCCGCGTGCCGCCGCAGCGCCGATTTCGTCGATGGTGGCGACTTTGCTGCTGCGCCCGGCCAGCGACCCGGCAAACGAGTCGATCGACCCGCTGGGACGGGCGGCTCTGAGCACGCCCCTGCCGTCGGGCAGCAGGTCCAACTCGATCTTCTCGCCGGGCTTGATGCCCAGGTGCTGCAGCACTTCCTTCCTCAGGGTGACCTGCCCCCGTGGCGTGACCGTCAGCGTCGCCATCGTGGTTCCTCTGTTCATCGAAAGTGCAGCACGGTAGTGCGTTCCACCTTGGCTGCCGCAAATGGCCGGCGAGGCCAAGCGCTTCAGTAGCTGACCGCCGCGCCGGCTTCAGCGCACGCGCAGCACCACGCGGCCCTGCGCCGCGCGCTCCATCACCGACGCCATCGCTTCGGCCGCCTGTTCCAGCGCCAGCACGCGGCTGACGTGGGGCCGCAACTGCCCCAGGCCGACCCACTGCATCAGGCGCTCATCCGCAGCCGCGGCTTCCTCGGGGAACTTGTGATCCCATGCCCCGGTAAAGACGCCGACGATCGAGTAGTTCTTCAGCAGCGGCAGGTTCATCGGCACGCTGGGAATGTCGCCGCTGGTGAAGCCGATCGGCATCAGCCGGCCGCACCAATTCATGAGCCGCGTCATCTCGCCGAACACCGTGCCGCCGACATTGTCGAAACAGACATCCACGCCCTTGTCGTCAGTCAGTGCCTTGATGCGGTCGCGAAGCTTCTCCGTGCGGTAGTTCACCGTCGCATCCGCGCCGTACTGCCGAACCAGTGCGAGCTTGTCGTCGGACCCGACACCGGCAATCACACGAGCCCCGAGATGGCGTGCGAAGTCCACGGCGGCGAGTCCGACACCGCCCGCGGCACCGGTGACGAAGACGGTTTCACCAGGCTTCACCTCGGCACGGCACTGCAACGCGTAGTAGGCGGTCCTGTACGTGTGAATGACGGTCGAGGCGGTGTCGAAATCCACGGCATCGGGCAAACGCGTCACCCTGTACTCGGGTACCGCCATCAGCTCTGCATAGGCGCCGAACCAGTCCGTGCACGCGACGCGGTCGCCGGGTTTGAACCGTGTCACCCCGGCACCCACCGCCCTGACGATGCCCGCACCGTCGGTGCCCGGCACGAAGGGCGTCGGCGGCTTCAGCTGGTATCGCCCCGACACCAGCAGGCAGTCCATGAAGCTGACCGAGGCCGCGTGGATGTCGACCAGTACCTTGCCGGCCGCCAGCTCCGGCTCCGGCATCTCGCCGATCCGCAGCGCACGGGGCCCGTCGAAGCCGTCGCAGATGACGGCACGCATCGTCTTGCTCATGATTCGCCCCCCGGCATGTTGGCAATCTCTATCCATGTGGCACGCGCCACCGCCACCGCGACACCGGCCGCCGAGTACAGCGCCGTGCCGGCGAAGCGCTTGCGGCCCTCGACGCCGATGGCCCAGGCCGCGACCACGCAAGGCTCGCCGATGGCGACGCTGCCATTCAGGCGTGCGCACAGTTCGCCCAGGATGATCGGTTGTATTCCGTCCGGCATCACCGCGAAGGCCCCGGCGCAGTCGAGTGCAGCCCACAGGAACTCGGGCGCGACGCGTCCGCGGCCGTCGTCCAGCGATGCGTGCGGCACCCAGGGCGCGGCCAGCACGGCGCCGTCGGCGCTGCGGCCGGGGAAGATGCGCAAGCCGTCGCCTTCAGCGCGCTGCGGTCCGCAGACGAAGCAGTGCGGAAGCAGGTGGCGCGAGAAGCCGGTGAATGACTTCGATGCCGTCTGCGCGTCGGCGAAGCTCGGCGGCGCGGGTGGGGTCAGCGCGAACGGGCTGCGGAGCGCCTGGGCGACCAGCGCGTCCCCATCGAACATTCGCGCTTCGTCCGCGCTGGCCTCGACCCTCAATTTGCGATCCAGCGGCGGCGGCACATGCAGCCTGACGCTGGCCGGTCCGTCCAGGTAGTTCGCCAGGCGGCCGCAGACATAGCCGCCGTTGCCCGAGCGGGGCGGGCCGTTGAAGCGGCGCGGGATGGTCATGAGTTCGCTGTTCAAGGACAACTCCCGGGTGTGCGGTTCTCAAAGCGACAACATGTAGCCCTCGCGCGGATCGATGCGGCCGTCGAGCAATGCGCTCATGGCATCGCGCACGGCTTGCGGACCTCGGCCACTGCGCACCCGCAGCCACGGCGCGGCCGGGTCGGTGACCGGCCTCATGAATGCGTCCCAGGCGGCGGCGACACGCCTTTGCAGTTCGGCTGCCCCCCAGCCGTCGGGAGGCGGAGCGCCGCGCTTGGCGCCCTGCGCCGGCGCGAAGAACAACACCGGCTGCGGCCCGGGCAAGCTTTCGACACCCGCCACCTCGTCCCAGTGCGTGGCGCCCACCCAGCAGCTGTAGCGCAGCGCATCACCCGCACCAGCGAAGTGCTCGTGGATGCTGCGGCGCAATGCCGCGTTGCCGGCGAAGTCCACGTAAACCGACGGCGTGAAGCGATCCATCGCGCCCAGCGTGTCGTAGGCTCGCACTTCGTCGTAGCAGCCGAGCGAGCGGCAGAAGTCGAGATTGCCGGACGATGTCAGTCCGACGATGCGCGGCATTGCAGGCCTGCCGCGGCGCAGCGACAAGCAGAAGGCCGTGCCGAAAGCCGTCTTGCTGGACGCGCTGGACAGCAGCACCTGGCTCGAACCGAAGAAGCGCGCGTCGTCGAGGAAGTCGTCGATCAGGAAGGAGGTGGTGAACAGCCCGCGCAATAGCGCCTGCTGCGCCTCGTGCGTGGCGACGTAGCCCGGATCGCCGGAACAGCGCTGAATGTAGTTGTAGAAGGCGGGCAAGGTCGCGCGGTGGGCGGCGCCGTCGACGAAGCCGCGCGGGCTCACGCGCTGCGGCTGTGCCACCAGGTAGCGGCCCATCGGCCAGTAGCCGTAACAGCGCTCGCCGACGGCCACGCCGTCGGTGCGCGACTCGGCCACTTCGGCAAAGCCCCATACCGGAACGCAGCCCCATCGGGCATCGCCGGTGGGAAAGAAGTCCCAGTACTTCATCGACTCGCCAAAGGCGGCGTAAGTGATGTTGTTCGAACTCAGGCCGAAAGAGTCGATTCTTAGTCGCGCTTCCCCGTCGGCAAGGGGCCGCGACTGCGGCGCATGCGGGTCTTCGATCAGGCGCGTCTGGCGCAGATCCTGGCGCGAAACTTCGATCCGCTGGGCAGGGCTGACGGTGCTCATCGAAGGTCTCCTCGTCAATGTAGTCGCGCCGATTTTGGCGCTGCACTCAGGTTCCGCTACCCGAGCACGCTCTTCGTGTGCCGGAACAGGTTCTCCGGGTCGTACCTGCGCTTCAGCGCGGCCAGCCGCTCCAGGTTGGCGCGGCCATAGGCGGCCTCGATGCGCTCGCGGCCCTCTTCTTCGTTGAGGAAGTTGATGTAGGTGCCGCCGGTCGAGTACGGCGCCATCGTTGCGAAGCAGTCGCGCGCCCAGCGTTGGTTCGCGGCGTCGTCGGCCGCCTTCTCCCACGAACCGGTGATGTTCAGCACGAAGGCGGTGTCGCGGTTGCCGGCGGGACAGTGCTGCTCTGGCAATTCGTTCAGCGCGCCTTGCAGCTGGAAGAAGATCACCGACGAGTGCGGTGACGGCATGCGCGCGGCGTGCTCGATGGCCAGCGCGATCGCCTGTGGGTGGACTTCGGCCAGGTAGTTCGACTTCCAGTAGTAGCGCCGGCCCTTGGGCTGCGTCGCGTCGAGCAGGCTTTGCATCTGCGTGTAGGGCCGGCGCGTGATGATGTCCGCCACCGGCTTGCCCAGTGTGCGCAGCGGCGCGAGGATCTTCTCGCCTTGTTCGATGCCCCCGCTGTGGCAGACGAAGATGGCGATGATCGGCTTGCCGTGGATCTCGGGCGGCAGCCACGGCGCCGGCGGCGCGATGCGCAGCACGGCGACGCAGGTGGTCTCGCGCGGCGTGGTCGCGGTGAAGTTGCGATAGAAGTCGAGCACCTGCGCCGCATCCTCGGCGCGCCAGACCACGGCACCGCCCAGGATCTCGGGCCCGACCGGGTGCAGCTTGTATTCGAACGAGGTGACGATGCCGAAGTTGCCGCCGCCACCGCGCAGCGCCCAGAACAGCTCGGCGTTCTCGTCGGCGGCCGCGCGGACCACCGTGCCTTCGGCGGTGACGACTTCCATCGCCACCAGGTTGTCGCAGGTGTAGCCGAAGCGGCGCGTCAGGTAGCCGAAGCCGCCGCCCACCGTCAGCCCGCCGATGCCGGTGGCCGAGACGAAGCCCAGCACGGCGGCCAGGCCGTGCACCTGCGTTTCGCGGTCGACGTCGGCAAGCAGGCAGCCACCTTGCGCACGCGCCGTGCGGCCCTTGACGTCGACCGACACGCCGCGCATCAGCGACAGGTCGAGCAGCAGCGCGCCATCGGCCAGCGCCAGTCCGGCGATGTTGTGGCCGCCGCCGCGCACCGACAGCAGGAACCGGTGCGCTCGCGCAAAGCGCACGGCGTGCATCACGTCGGCGGTGCCGGTGCAGCGCACGATCAGGCCGGGGCGGCGGTCGATCATCGCGTTCCAGATCTTGCGCACCTCGTCGTAGTCGGGCGCGTCGGGGGCCAGCACCGGCCCGCGGAAGCCCGCCTTGAAGGACTGCAGGATCTCGGGCGAGACCTGCACCGTGCCGCCGTCGGCGGCCTTGAGTTCGATGTTCACGCTGTCGCTCCTTGTTGTTGCGGCGAGTTCAAAGGCTCAATTGGGCCGCTTCATGACCTTGACCACCACCAGCTCGCCGACCTGCTTGCCGATGGCACTGCCGACTACCGTCGAGTTGCGATAGTGCACGCCGTCGTAGATGCGTGCCAGCGCCACTTCCTGCATGAAGTCTGCCGTGCTGGTCCAGCTGCGCGTCGCGCCCTTGGCGGTGGGGCTGCTGGTGCTCAGCACCGGCATCGCTGCGCTGCCGACCTCGGCCTGCAGCACCGTGCCGACGGCGCCAGCGATCACGCAGTGCGCGCACGGGTACTCCGGATGCATGGGGGTGTCGATGAACGGCGCCCACGACGCGTCGCGTTCGGTGGCGTCGTTGCCGTCGGCATCGCCGTTGCGGATCGCGGTCACCGGGCGCCAGAAGTTGTAGTGGTACTTGGCGTCCATGATGGCGATCAGCGCGTCGTCGCTGGCCTGGCTCGCGGCCATGAACAGGCGCGCGTTCTGGGTCGGCTCACGCCCCGGCTGAGCGGCCACCGAGCGGATCACGCCGTGGTAGATCGGCGGCAACGAATAGTCCCAGAAGCGCGCGATCTCGGTCTGCTCGGCGCTGCGGCTCGTGCTGGTCTTGCTGCCGATGGCCTTGATCTCGTTGTAGTCGCGTGCCCACAGTTCGCTGTTCAGGGCCGGCGGCGGGCCGGGGCGGAACTGCGCCGGGCTCGACAGCACCCAGGGCATGCGCTGCGGCCACGTCGTCACCGCCGGCACCGCGGTGGGCACGTAGACCCCCGGCGTGGTGTGCGGCCGGTAGCTGTCGGCGGCGTTGGCGCGGTCTTCGGCGGCCTGCGCCAGCACCGCCGCGGCGGCCTTTTCGCCGACCACGATGCCTGCCGTCTTGGCGGGGCCGTCGGGCAGCTTCGCCAGCGCCGCCTGGTAGGCGGCATCGGTGGCCGGTTGCACGGCAGGCAACAGCTTGAGCAGCGTGGCGTGGTTGGCCGCGGCGACCGCGGCATCGAGCGACGCTCCCGCAGCCGCGTCGATCTTGAACGCGCCGGCCGGGTAGCGCTTGGTGACGGCGTTGGCGGCTTCGTAGACGGCGGTCTGCACGATGGCCATCACGCGCACCGCCGGCGGGGTGCCGATCTTGGCGTCGACGACCAGCTCGTTGGCCTTGACGTTCCAGTCGGTGACCACGTCGGCGCGGGCCGTTGCGGCGGCCAGGCCGGTGCCGATCAGAACCATGACGGCGCGTGTGACTCCTGTGACTCGGGTGAGGCGTTGCATCTGGATGCTCCCGTGGTTGCGGACGGGCACAGTCTGCGCGCAGCGCGGCGCCGGTGCATCCACCGGCCGGATGGTTCTTCGCCGCAGATCGAAGCCCGCGCCGAATAGTCAGAACGGATGAGTGCCGGCTACTCGGGCGCCAGCAGCCCGTGCCGCGCAGCGAAGGCCGCTGCTTCGGCGCGGTTGGCCGATTGCGTCTTGTCGAGGATGTTGCGCACGTGGATCGCCACCGTGGCCGGGCTGCGGTGCAGCGCCGCCGCGATCTGCGGGTTGGTCCTGCCGGCGGCGACCAGGCGCAGCACCTGCAGCTCGCGCGCGGACAGCCCCGCGGGATGTCCCGCCGCTGCGGCGGCGGGCAGCAGCGGCTGGCGCAGGGCGGCCG